>NZ_JAVJNP010000119.1:0-3213 GCF_040217205.1 Coleofasciculus sp. A1-SPW-01
CACCTTCTATCACCTCCCACGACAATTATACTACTCTTGCAGATAAAGATTCAGAGTGAAAATAATTTTCTCTTCACTGGCGATTCATCTCAACGCCAAATCCTAGATTATGGCGTGAGGCTTCTCGCCAGATCAAGCTAAGCTCTTAACCTTCCTCGTAGTACACAAAACTTTACTATTTGGAGAACAGGGGATCAGTAGGGGTTTGGTTTCCAAACCCCTTGGTTTCCAAACCCCTGAATCGTGCCTGTGATAGAGTAATGAGTAAATCGGACGATTCTCCTGATCGCACAATTCCCTCGTGTCTAATTCCTTCTGGCAAGCCAAAATCCAAGGATTACTCTATGATTTTGACCGGGATAGGTTGAGAAACTCGACCGGGGAAAATGCTCAAGTCTTCTTAAATGCCCTAGAATCAGTCAATCCTGCCCCAACCGTATCCCAAGCCTACCAAATAGCTGAAGCTAGCGATCGCGCCCTGCTGAATGGGTTGCAGTTGCCCCTGAGTCTGCCAACGCTGAAGGTGGCACATCTGCTATCGGGGGCAGAACTCCCTCTATCGGTGAATATAACCGATTACTATCGGTTAACCTCCCCGTCACCCGCAGACAGCCCCCCCAACTCCCCAGAATCCATCGATTCCCGCCAACTCTTTTGGTGGCTATGGCGCTGCTTACCTGAAGCCGTGAGTCAGCGACTGGGAGAGGATGCCTTACTCATGCCAGCAGTACCCCTGTTACCCGATGCCTCGGTGTGGAGTCAAGCCAGCCTCACCGCCGCTTTAGCTGGGGCATTAACTGACCCGAACTCCTCCCCTCCCCATCTGGCAACTTTTAGCTTTTCTCCAGTGCAAGAGTTAATTAAAGCCAGTCGCAAAATGCGGGATTTCTGGGCAGGGTCTTGGGTGTTGCATTATCTGTCGGCTAAACTTTGCTGGCGGCTGGCACAATGCTATGGACCCGATAGCCTGATTTATCCGAGTCTGTTTCAGCAACCCTTAATTGACCATTGGTTGGGGCAGACGTGGGCGGAGTTTCGACCTTGGATACCGCAACCGTCAGCATCCGCCTTACTCACCGCCGGATTCCCTAATGTGATTGTTGCCCTTCTTCCCGCTAAAGACGTGAAGTCTGCCATGCAAACCGCCCGTCAAACCCTGCTGGCGGAATGGTCTAGGATTGGGCAGTTGGTGTTTGCTGAGTTAAGGCGACGCCACTGGATGCCGGATTTAGGGGAAAATAGTGCCACTTGGTCAGGGTGGTTGGGGTCTCAGTGGCAAACCTATTGGACGGCGTTACCCATTGGCGTGAATCCCTTGACAAATCAGGCAATTGCTGCATCAGACGCCGCCCAACTGCAAACCTGGTTAGACCCGATGAATCGTCTGTGCCAGCTTCAGGATACTCCAGACCAACGCCGCGCCCTGTTTTTACCGGAGGAATTGGAGTTTATGCGGGCGGTGTATGAAAAAGACCCATCAATGCGGGTGAATGTGGGGTCATGGTGGTCTTATTTATTCGACCAACTGCGATATGCGGCGGGTACGGTGAAAAATAGTCGGGTTTGGCAAGTGCCAACGGCTTTTTTACCTCGGTCTACGGTGTCGGGTATCGGTTCAGTGGTGTATCCTGACCCAGACCAACGCCATACCACAGAAGGGGATACGGGGAAATACTGGGAACGACAGGTGGGATTGTTTGATGGGATTGAAGAACTCAACGCTACGGAGACGCTGAAGCGGGGGTTGCATCAGGTTTTACCGCAATTGTTAGGGGGATGGGGAGAGCTGACAGGTGTAGGTTTTTTACTCTTAGGTGGGGACTAGACAAGGAGGACAAGGAAGGAAAGTAGACAAGGTAGAGAAGAATTGTATAGTTCAAGACGTATTTATGAAAAAAGATTGTCGTGGGAATAAACCATTTAAGGAAATCCCTTTACCACAAACTAAATCAGCAATAATGTTGATTAATCCTTGCAAAAAACAAGAAATATTCCCCTCTTGTCTTCTCAAATCTGATTTTGAATTTATCCGAGAATTCGGCTTAGGTTTATTTTTGAAATCTTTTGATAAATGTGGCTGTTCTTCACTCCCTACAGTTACTGTCCAAAGTGTTGCTATTGCCATAGCCAACCAAATTCTTTCGGCTCGGTCTGGTTCTCTTAAACGAGTTTTCTGCCACTGCCATCCATCACTTTTTATATCTCGATAACTTGATTCAATCCAGGAACGTAAACCATACCAAAGACTCTGAGCTTGTGTCGGTTCTAAGTCGGTAACAATTAACCAGGGTTCTTTATATCCTTCATCCCAACGTGCTAATAAAGTGCCATCAATAGAATGGTTTTTAAAACAAGTAACATAACCTGACCACTGTGTTCCTGTTTTTGGGGCGACTGTATCTAAACATCTCCATTCCGTATCACCTCTAAGTTGATAGTTTCCTTGGTGATTAATTCTTAAAAAAGGATGCCAATTTAAGGAACAAATTGCCTCAAATAGCCAGTCAGCATATAATCCCCTATCCGCTAATACGAGGACTTGCCAATCTGAGGGGACGACATCCTTAACATAGTGAAAAACATAAAGCCAATGAGGTTTCCAAGAACCTTTTTCTCTACCTTTAACAATTTTCCATGCTACGGGAATACCACAACCTTGATAAAGAACATGAAGGGAAAGAACAGTAAAATCCTGACCAATATTAGTTGCATCTATTGCTAAGGGTAGACATTTGTATTCAGACTTCCATAAACTGAGAATCCACTTGAGTAGAGGTGCAAAGCATTCGCTGACATCTAACTCTCTTCGCTTTTCTCCTTTCTTTCCTTTACTATCTTGATACCATTCTTTCAGTCTTTGTCTAACTGTATTACTTTTTTCCTGATTAATTTTAGCGATAAATTCGGAAACTCGGGTCAAACTACTTGAACCTGTCATCACCATGCCAAAACTCCAAGTGGCTAAACCAACCACTTCAGGTAAAGATAAATGAGGAAAATGATAGGAGACAATTTTTGACCAGTCTTTTAAATATTTATTCCGTAACATGGCTTAACCTTTCAGCTTCACAGTCATTTAACTTAGCAACAAATGATGCTTGATATCTTCTCTTTCTCCAGGCTTCTGCTAGATTAGCACATACGGCACGAGATGAACGTCGAATTTGGTCAGTTAGAGAGTATCTTTCTTCTAGGGGAAATTGTTTTGATATT
>NZ_JAVJNP010000120.1:0-9350 GCF_040217205.1 Coleofasciculus sp. A1-SPW-01
GGAAGCAGGGGAAGCAATGATACATTTTCCCTGATAATGGTGCAAAGGTATGAAAGGGTTTTATCCTTTTTCTTTGAAGATGAGCCAATGTTCATGCTACTCAAAGCTTTGGTAGCCAAGGGTTTCGGTCTTGTGCAGCAAACCCTAAGTAGAATATCGCTAACTTGGTAAGTCTTTGAACCCGTTTTAACGGGTTTAAGCTTTGAGCCAGAACTTTAGTTCTAGGCTTACTTTTATCGTTGAGCCTCAGGAGCAATAAGTATACGTAAAAGATTTTCCAAGTCATTCAAATCGCCAACAATACGTCGGACGGGTGGGGGCCAAACTCTCAGCAGTGTGGGAGTGGCTGAAATTTGATTAGCTTCTGCTTGTTCAGGATGCTTAAATACATCAATGACTTTTAGAGTATAAGGATGTTGTAGGGATTGTTCGAGTAACTGATGCAGTTTTTTCAGGATATGTTCAGTTGATCCACTATGTCCCGATACAAATAAGCGCAAGACATAACTAGGGGTAGTTAAGGGTGTAGATTGAGATTCACTCGGATTCGATTCCCTATCTGATTTAGAGGATAAGAGAGGATCAATCCCTGTAGACGGTGAGTGGGAGGATTCTTGCCACGGTGTTGGTTGAATCGTCCAACGTTCTGGAAAAGACAAAGCATAAGTCTGGGGAGATTGAATCAGACTTGAATCGTGCTCATGCCTAGGATTAGCATCAGACAACTGTTCTAGACATTGATCCGGGCGATCGCAGCGGATAATCAAATCATGATCTTGCCACAGTTGGGGAAAGCGATCGCGATATGTCTCCAAAACTATTGGATCACAGCACTCTTCCCGCCAAGGCGCAACTTGCCACACCACTTTCGTGACACCAAACACAGCATTCAGCAATGCCTGATGGTGCTGGATGGGCGGATAAAGTTCCGCTGACGTTCGCATCTGTTGGGTATAAGGATCGAGCCAGCGATCAATTGTGCCAGTATATCCCGGCACTAAAAAATGGGGCGGTTCCGGTAATCCGAGCATTTCTTGCAAACTCGCACACAGATGCAAATGCCAATGCTCTTGTTTACTAGGGTCAATGCCATAAATTAAATCTCCCCCTGGTGTAAACAGGGCAATACCCTTAAATAACTGAGAAAACGAGCGTTGAATCTCGTTCATTGTTGATTGTTGATTTTAAATTATTGGCAGCTAAAGGCAGCGGATAAGAAGATGAGAGTTGCTTTCCCCTGCCTTGTCCTGACATATAACAAATGCCAAATGATAAATGGCAAATGATAATTAAACACGACCCCGTAACATCATCGCCATTTCATTTTGAGTCGGCGACTGTTCTAGGGCAGTTTCTTCAGTGATACGTCCTTCCTGATAAAGGTTAAACAAGGACTTATTCATCGTCATCATGCCGTCAAATTCATTAGCCGCCATCAGTTCGTGAACTTCCTCATATTCACCCTTGCGGATATAATCCCGAATCGCTTCTGTATTAATCAAAATGTCGTGGAAGGCGGCACGTTTGCCATCAGTGGTGCGACATAACCCTTGGGCAATGATTGCCACCATTGATTCAGCAAAAGCGACGCGGATGGCGTGTTGCTCTTCTGGATTATAAAGATTGAGAATCCGTTCAATAGTCTTCACCGCACTGTTCGTGTGCAGCGTTCCCATAACCAAGTGACCTGTTTGAGCAGCTTTCAGCGCAGTATTAACGGTTCCCCGATCCCGCATTTCCCCCACCAGAATCACATCCGGATCTTCCCGCAAGGAGGCTTTTAAAGCATTGTCAAACTGGAGGGTATGAGCGCCGACTTCCCGTTGTTTAATTAGGGCTTTTTGGCTTTTGTGAACAAATTCAATCGGGTCTTCAATCGTAATGATATGCTTCGGCATCTCCTTGTTCATGTAGTCAATCATCGCCGCTAGCGTTGTTGACTTACCTGAACCGGTTGGACCCGTGACTAAAATAAGACCCTTGTGGTAATTACAGACATCCCTGAGAATTGAAGGGAGTCGTAACTGCTCCATCGTCAAAATCTTGAGTGGAATCAAGCGCAGAACTAATGCCGGTCCTGTCAGGGAGTCGAAGATATTAATCCGCACCCGGGCAAAATCATACTGCGCTGCACCATCAAATTCGAGTTCGTTTTGAAAGCGACGAATTTCTTCATCGGTGAGAATTTCCCGCAACCAATTCATAAACGTGGGTTTATCAGTTACAGGATATTCTGTATGTTCCATTTCCCCTCGGTTTCGCATCCGAGGGACTTCACCGACACCGGCATGAACGTCAGAAAATCCCTTGTCATAGGCTTCCCGGATCAGTTGGGCTAATGTTGGCTGTCCAGGAGAAAGTCCCGCACCTGGCGCTGGTGTCCGGGGTGTGACGCCCGGTGAAGGTGGGCGAGAACTCGGTGCTGTTTTAACGGCAGTAGGATCTGATGCGGACTGACCCGCTTTTGGCGGCATCGGCATTGTTTTAGAGGGCATCGCTTGGGTTGCCCCTGGCGGCGCTTTCCGAGACGCTCCTCCCCTGGGCGGTGGCGGTGGCGCTGGAGGAACGCGGGGTGGAGGGGGTGGCGGCGCACTCGGAGGTCGTTTGGGATCGGTCATGATGGTTGAACTATCACTTAAGTTAGATTTTCTATACTGGTGCTTCCAGAATTCCCAAGCTTTAGGGCTGCTATAGCATTCACTTCACACTTATCCCCCACTATAAAACCATATCTAGCTGATCGAAAAGTTTTCGGTTACATCAGACCCACCTTTAGGGGTATGGCACTGCCGTGTCCCTACGTAATCACGGCAGGATTGTTGTAACATCGATAATTGTTTCATTTGACTTGAGTTTGACCAAGCGATCGCCACACCCATCTTTCCCTAACAACTTTACAGATTTTAACGATACCGTCATGACTCGCTCATCGCTGGTAAGCAACACAGCCGTCTCGGTTTGAGAGGCATTGATGACTCCTATCAATCGATCCGTTGAGGTTTTAAATTGAAGGGCTTGAGTGCCAAGATCACCGCGTTTAATGCGTCTGACGACACCGAGTCCGATGCGTTTGCCATAGCCTTGCTCAGATACCAGTAACAGATTCTCGTTGGGCGCGATCGCGACACATCCCACTAATTGCTCCCGACGCCGCAGTCGCAACGCTTGATTGCCTTGGGCTGTACGCCCCATAATCGGTAAATTTTGGTCGTTAATTTCAAAGCGTAATAAGCGCCCATTACTGGTAGCGATAATCAGATCATCAGTGGATTGAGCTAGGGTAACATACGCCAGTACATCTTCTTCTTTGAGTTTAACCGTGGTTAAACCCCGTGCCGTTAGGTTAAGTAACTCTGTCGCAGGTAGACGCTTCACTCGTCCCTGTTGGGTGAGCAAAATTAGGCTGACAGACTCGGTAAGTTCGTGGGGTCGAAAATGGGCGATAACGGTTTCAGATTGAGCCGCATCAGGGAGGAGACGAGTTACAGGGATGCCTTGCTTACGCCCTGCGGCGGGGGGAATATCTTGGACTTTCAAGGGGTAGGCTTTGCCTCCACTGGTGAGGGTGGCAAATTCTGACG
This sequence comes from Coleofasciculus sp. A1-SPW-01, assembly GCF_040217205.1. Taxonomy (NCBI): domain Bacteria; kingdom Bacillati; phylum Cyanobacteriota; class Cyanophyceae; order Coleofasciculales; family Coleofasciculaceae; genus Coleofasciculus; species Coleofasciculus sp. A1-SPW-01. Next base: position 3,582 of record NZ_JAVJNP010000120.1, read on the forward strand.
CCGTGGTGGTTTGCTGGGTCTGAATCACAAAATCGTTCCCATCTTTGATCGAGGGTTTAGATTTGGGATCAGGGGCAGAACGCAGGCGTTGTACGTGTCCTTGATAGGTAAATTCCAGAACCGTTTGTTCAGCTTCCGTTTCGATCAGATTAGGCGATGGGGATTTCGAGGCAGAGGTTTTCGGGGTGTCTGAGGTTTTGGCTTTCTTGCGGGTTTGTTTTTCTGATTTGGGTTGTTTAGGTTCTTTGAGCGATTGGGCTGATCGGATCTTGGTGCGACGTGGATCAGCATATTTCCGTTTAAGCGATCGCAACTCTTTTTTCAGGGTTTTGAGTAATTCATGTCGGCTACTGAGTAATTCCTGGAGGGTTTCAATGCGGGCGGTGAGTTCCTCAAATTCGGTCTGGAGTTTTTGCCGTTCTAACCCGGTGAGGCGGCGCATCGGCATGGCGAGGATAGCATCAGCTTGACTCTCACTCAAGTTTAACTGCTCTTGAAACTGAGTCTTTGCGGTTGTGCCATCAGGCGCATTGGTAAGGATTTCAATCACGCGAGTGAGTTGATTTAAGCAAACCAATAATCCTTCCACCAGATGACGCCGTTGTCGTTTCTGGTCAAGTTCATAGGTATATTGACGGGTCAGGGTTTGTTCCCGGAAGCGTAAGAATTCTTCCAGACATTGCCGTAGGGCTAGCTGGCGGGGCTGTCCGTTGACTAATGCCAGCATTATCGCGCCAAAGTTACTTTGTAGAGGAGTTTGTTTGTAGAGGTGTTTGAGCACATCTCTGGGATGAGCATCCCGTTTAAGTTCCACAACCACCCGCATCCCCTGGCGATCGCTCTCATCGCGCAAATCGGCAATTCCGTCTAAGCGTCCATGGTTGACCAGATCGGCAATTTTTTCAATCCAAGCCGCTTTATTCACTTGATAGGGTAATTCTGTGACAATGAGTGCCGTGCGGCGATGACGGCGAGTACGCCCGACTTGAATCTCTTCCACCTTGGCAATTCCCCGCACCGGAATAATGCCACGTCCACTGCTATAGGCATCCCGAATTCCCGACGTATCGATAATTTCACCCCCCGTGGGAAAATCTGGTCCCGGAATTAATTTCCACAATTTCTCATCCGCCAGATCCGGGCGATCAATCAAAGCGATTAGCCCATCCACAATCTCGCCCAGATTATGAGGAGGAATATTGGTTGCCATGCCAACCGCGATGCCAGAGCAACCATTGAGCAGTAAAATGGGTAGTTGAGCGGGTAAAACCACAGGCTCCTGTTGAGAGCCATCGAAATTATCGATAAAATCAACGGTTGCCGAGCCAATTTCTGATAGGAGGGCTTCATGACTAATGGGAGACAGCCGCGTCTCTGTGTAACGCATGGCAGCCGGTGGGTCGTTATCCACCGACCCAAAATTGCCATGACCCGCCAATAGTGGATAGCGAGTGGAAAACTCTTGGACCAAGCGCACCATAGCATCGTAGACAGCCTGATCCCCATGGGGATGATATTTCCCCAAAACATCACCCACTACGCGAGCGCACTTACGGTAGGGTCTATCGGGGGTTAAACCCAATTCGTACATGGCATACAAAATACGCCGATGCACGGGCTTTAGACCGTCGCAAACGTCTGGCAGGGCACGCCCAACGATGACACTCATGGCATATTCAAGATATGACTGTTGCATCTCTGCATGGAGGGGCGTGGGAATAACTTGACCAGTCGCCAGCAGATTCAACTGTTTTGCCATGAGTTCTGTGTCCTAATTTCTAACCACAACGAGATGAAAATTTGATTTTTTTTGTGGCAACATTGCCCAGTCCCTGTCAGACTGATGATCAAATCGCACTTTTGTTGAAAAGACGACTTTCTTGATGCAACGCCCATGAAAACCGTTCTGATTGTAGAAGACGATCCCATTAATCTTCGCGTTTTTTCCAAAATTCTCACGAAGCGGGGTGGCTTGAATGTCAAGGGAACCGAAGATGTAGAGGAGGTCATGAAAATTGCCCACGCGGGAGATGCAGATATTATCTTGATGGATGTTTCCCTGGCTCACAGTGTTTACCAAGGTAAGCCTGTCGATGGCATCAAGATTACCCAGATGCTGAAAGCGGATGCTCAAACCAGCAATCTGCCCATTATATTAGTCACGGCTCATGCTATGGAAGGCGATCGCGAAAATTTCCTTAAGCAAAGTGGTGCTGATGGTTATATCTCTAAACCTGTTGTGGATCACCAACAGTTTGTCGATCAAATCCTGGCACTTCTGCCTAAAAATGATTAGTCAAACCTGAGTGAGAGCGACGCCTCCAATAACCAATCTTCGGATAGGGACATCAATCCTCTGGAACTGGGTGCTGATATTGCCGAAAAACTGGAGTCTTACTAAAGTACGTATGTACTGTACCACAACCGTTTCGGCAAAATACAGAGGATGAGAAAGTTTAGAACCCTTGCTATCGGTTTCCGTTGATACCATCCCCTAATACCGAGTCGTTTTCAATCCTAGTCGATCAGAGCTACCGGGAACAGGGGGGTAGGGGAAGCCGGGATAGAGAACTTGGTCTGTATTGCCCAGTCTCTGTCAGACTGATGATTAAATCGCACTTTTGTTGAAAAGACGACTTTCTTGATGCAACGCCCATGAAAACCGTTCTGATTGTAGAAGACGAGCCCATGAATTTTCGCATTTTTTCCAAAATTCTCACGAAGCGGGGTGGCTTGAATGTCAAGGGAACCGAAGATGTAGAGGAGGTCATGAAAATTGCCCAGGCGGGAGATGCAGATATTATTTTGATGGATGTTTCCCTGGCTCACAGTGTTTACCAGGGTAAGCCAGTGGACGGCATCAAGATTACCCAGATGCTCAAAGCTGATGCTCAAACCAGCAATCTGCCCATTATATTAGTCACGGCTCATGCTATGGATGGCGATCGCGAAAACTTCCTTAAGCAAAGTGGTGCTGATGGTTATATCTGTAAACCTGTTGTTGATCATCAACAGTTTGTCGATCAAATCCTGGCACTTTTGCCCAAAGATGATTAGGCAAACCTGAGTAAGAGCAACACCGCCGATAACCCTTGTTGGTATAGGACGATTCATCCTCTGAAACTGGGTGCTGACATTGCCGAACCCCTAGAGTCTTGCTAAAGTACACCTGTACTGTACCACAACCGTTTCGGCAAAATATAGAGGTTTACCAACCTTGCCCTAAAAGGGACAAGGATTGACCAAGCCAGTTTGGACAACGTAAGCGGTGAATAGCCCCATTGAGCCTAGTTCTGGCACAGACTTCCGAATACTTCCCTAGTTCGGACTATCTCTTTTGCCTAATTAGTTAGGCGTTGGGTAATGCCAAGACATCTTGGACTGGGTAGGCAAGGGACTTATTAGAGGGCAAGCTGGTTCCTGGGATTATCTCCATTTAAAAACCAGCATTTAATTGTCAAGCTGTCTGATCAAGACAGGGTTTGTGACCCAAAGGAGTTTCGACGAAAAACGTCAGAAAGCTTGCGGTCAGTTTTGCTTATACATCCCCTGATACCATACCTTAGCAGCGTAGAGACGCGCCAGGGCGCGTCTGGGAACACTCAAATTTTGATTCAAGGGGTAACGTCTACTTGTACAGGAGCGTTGTTACCGGGGGCAATGGTTGCCTGAATCCTGGGGTTTGCCAAGAATTTTTGAGTATCAGACATCAGACGTTCCCCCCAAAGATTTTCTTTGAGGAACTCTAAATCAGCATAACGCTCATCTGAGCGGAGGGCTGTTTCTCCTAGAGTCAGTCCTCTGTCTTGCTCCCCTTGGGTATAAAGTGCTACGGCTACAGCCAGCTTCGGTTCAGCTGCTTCTGGATCAATCGCGATCGCGGCTTGCCATTTGTCAATCGCGCTAGCCACATTCCCCTGTTCATAATTAACTAACCCAATATTGTTGATCGCGGGCCACACGGGCCAGGTATCGCTCGGTTCCTGATCTGCCGCTTTTTCGTAGGCAGCGATCGCCATTGGATACTGATCCAGCATATAGTAGGCGTTGCCTAGATCAAAGAGTGCTTCGGGAACCTCAGGTTCTATCTTCAAGCCAGCTTCTAAACTAGATACAGCTTTTCGATACTCCTGTTTCTGAAAATAGGTATTGCCTAAGGAGAAGAGAACACCAGCCTCTTCAGGTTTCAAGGATTGAGCCTTAGAGAGTGCCTCAATTCCCTCATCGAATTGCTGGTTTTGGACATACAAGGTTCCCAAAATAAACCAAGTTTCAAAACTATTGGGAGCAAGCTGAGTGGCTAGTTTAGCTCTAGACAAGGCGAGATCGTATTGCTGAAAACGAGTAAGCTGAACGGCATCCTGCGCTAGATTCAAGCCTTGCTGCTCTAATTCCTCAGCATCGAGCTGTAGAGTATAGGGCAGTAGGGCTTGTCCAGAAACAGGAGCAGGTTTGCTCACCAAAGCGAGCAGCACAAAAATCGGCAATAACAGAATACGTTTGAACACGGCGAAGTCTCAAACTACAACAAGGAATCTTCAGCTACGTTAACACTCTTGCTGGCGTTCTCGTGCAGGCTACACAGATCTCCGACAACTTCTACGAAGTCGGGGATCTTGCTGGAGTAGGCTGTACTGCATCAACCACCAAATTTGCTGTAATGTAAGCGTCTGGCTCACTAACTTGATGAAGATTTGATTTTTTTTGTGGCAACATTGCCCAGTCCCTGTCAGACTGATGATCAAAGCGCACTTTTGTTGAAAAGACAACTTTCTTGATGCAACGCCCATGAAAACCGTTCTGATTGTAGAAGACGAGCCCATGAATCTTCGCATTTATTCCAAAATTCTCACCCAGAGGGGTGGCTTGAATGTCAAGGGAACCGAAGATGTAGAGGAGGTCATGAAAATTGCCCAGGCGGGAGATGCAGATATTATCTTGATGGATGTGTCCCTGGCTCACAGTGTTTACCAGGGTAAGCCTGTCGATGGCATCAAGATTACCCAGATGCTAAAAGCGGATGCTCAAACCAGCAATCTGCCCATTATATTAGTCGTGGGTAATATGATGGAAGGCGAGCGCGAAACCTACGTTAAGCAAAGTGGCGCAGATGGTTATATTAGAAAACCTATTGTTGATCATCAACAGTTTGTCGATCAAATCTTGGCACTTTTGCCCAAAGATGATACATCAGCGTAAATAGGACTTACGCTTTCTTGACGGCACAGGCGCTACTAATTGCCCAGTCCCTGTCAGACTGATGATCAAAGCGCACTTTTGTTGAAAAGACAACTTTCTTGATGCAACGCCCATGAAAACCGTTCTGATTGTAGAAGACGATCCCATTAATCTTCGCGTTTTTTCCAAAGTTCTCACCCAGAGGGGTGGCTTGAATGTCAAGGGAACCGAAGATGTAGAGGAGGCCATGAAAATTGCCCAGGCGGGAGATGCAGATATTATCTTGATGGATGCTTGCCTGGCTCACAGTGTTTACCAGGGTAAGCCAGTCGATGGCATCAAGATGGCCCAGATGCTGAAAGCGGACGCTCAAGCCAGCAATCTGCCCATTATATTCGTAATGCCGGGTAATATGATGGAAGGCGATTGCGAAGCCTTGCTTAAGCAAAGTGGTGCAGATGGTTATATTAAAAAACCTATTGTTGATCCTCAACAGTTTGTCGATCAAATCTTGGCACTTTTGCCCAAAGATGATACATCAGCGTAAATAGGACTTACGCTTTCTTGACGGCACAGGCGCTACTAATTGCC
>NZ_JAVJNP010000121.1:0-13889 GCF_040217205.1 Coleofasciculus sp. A1-SPW-01
TTTCATGGCTAAACTATACCACCTCATGGGATAGAAAGAGAGAGATTGAAAATACTTCGGGGATTGACCCCTCGCATTTTCCGCTATCCCCCTACCCCTTACTTCGTTGAAGGGGTAGCCCCTCGCGATTCGGGTGGGAAATACGCCCAACCACATCAGACGGAATATCATTATGAACCTCAACATCGTTCGCCTGATCCAAGGAACTGGAAGTACGATCGCACTCGTGACGCTCACCAGTTGTGCATTTCCCCCTCCATCCGATACCGCTACCGTTTCCCAAACTCCACCCGAATCGGAGGATTCCGCCTCATCGCCCGATGTAACAGTGTCGGCTGATTCAGTCGCCACTCCTCAAGGTGTCCAGAAAACCACCGTCATCGAAGGGTTAGATCATCCCTGGGGGATGGCATGGTTACCCGATGGTGCGATACTGATTACGGAGCGATCGGGACAACTGCGAATTGTCCGCGATGGGGTACTTGATCCCACACCAATCGCTGGGGTGCCAGAGGTTTTTGCGGTGAAGCAGGGTGGGTTAATGGATGTCTCGCTTCATCCCCGCTTCTCTGAGAATTCTTGGGTTTATCTCACTTATTCCCACGGCACGCGCCAGACTAATCATACACGAGTTGCCCGTGCCAAATTTGATGGTAGCGCCCTCAGTGATGTAGAGGTAATTTTCCAGGTATCTCAGCTTAAATCGGGGGGACAGCACTTCGGTTCCCGCATTGTTTGGTTACCTGATGATACTCTGTTAATCGCGATCGGTGATGGGGGAAATCCACCCGTTCAACTCGACGGTGATTTAATCCGTAAACAGGCGCAGAATCGCCGCAGTCATTTAGGTAAAATTATCCGCCTCAACGACGATGGTACAATACCCAATGACAATCCCTTCGTCGAATCCCCAGACGCTGATCCAGCTATCTGGAGTTACGGACATCGCAACATTCAAGGACTCACTTTCGATTCCCAAACCCGTCGAATTTGGTCTACTGAACATGGTGCTAGAGGCGGCGATGAACTGAATCTGGTGGAAGCGGGAGAAAACTACGGCTGGCCCCTCGTCACCCATAGCCGAGAATATTCTGGGGGAATCATTTCCAATCAGCAGTCTCGTCCAGGAATGGTCGATCCCAAACTCCTCTGGACTCCAGCGATCGCACCATCCGGTTTGGTTATCTATGATAGCGATCGCGTTCCCCAGTGGCAGGGTGATTTATTTGCGGGAGGATTGGTTTCGCGGGATGTCCGCCATATTGAACTTGATGAATCCGGCAATGTCGTCAATGAGACATCCATCGATATCGGTCAACGGGTGCGGGATGTGCGCCAAAGTCCGGATGGACTATTGTACATTCTCACCGATGAAGCCAATGGACAACTGATCCGCATCGAACCAATTCCTGGCTAACTATGCTAGAGGTAAACTTATCGGCGATTGTTGTAATTCAAAACTTATTGAGGGCGGGTTTAGTTACATCTGGGTGCTTTCGTAAACGATAGTCGTGAAACCCGCCCCTACCAACCATACTTTCCGAAGCGAGGGGTCAAAACTCTAAACTTCCTCCTATGCTAGATAGGAGTGGAATCAGCTTTCGGATGCAGCACCTAGCATGGATAGCAACCTCGCCCAACCTCGACTATCTCGCCGGACCCCGATTTCCCGTCAACAAAAACGCCAGTTGATCCTGGCGATTCCTGTCACCTGTCTAGTCACCTCACTCGCCACGTTTGGCTGGTTGCAATTCCAAACCGCCCAAGCTGAAACTCGGTTGCAACATACCCAACGGGTGCGTCTGGAAACAAAAAGCTTACACTCCGATCTCCTAGAAGCCGAAACTGCTGTCCGAGGGTATGAAATTACCCGCCGTCAAGACTTTCTGGATCGCTATGAATCCGCGATCGCGCAAATTCCGGTAACTCTGGAGCAATTGCGCCAACTTATTGCCCAGGAACACGCCCAAGCCCATCGCCTGCAACGGATTCGTGAATTAGCTACCGCGAGAGTCAGTTTGCTACAACGCAATCTCCGATTAGTGGATGCCAAACCGGAAACCGCCACGGAATCCCCAGAATTCATCGATCAACTGGTGGAGGGGAAACAAGTCATGGATCAAGTCAATGATGAAATCCAGCAGTTTCAGATCACTGAACAACAGGAAGAGACGCAACTCAAGCAAAGATTAGACCAACAGCGCCAATTTACCGGGTCGATCTTGGCACTTTCAGCGATTATTGGTATCGGTGGTTCCCTTCTCGCCGCTTACCTATCCTACCGTTTAGAACACCATCTACAAAAGAGCGATCGCCGTTGGCGGGAGAGTGAAGCTCGTTATCGGGCAGTCGTGGAAAATTTCCCTAATGGAGCCGTCCTTCTATTTAATCATGAATTACGCTATTTACTGGCAGATGGCAGTGGTTTAGCTAGCGTTGGTTTATCCAAAACCCAATTAGAAGGGAACACCATACAGGAATGCTTACCTCCCCAAACCTGTACCCAGCTAGAACCTCTCTATCGCCAAGTCTTAGCTGGCGAAACCGTTACCCAGGAAATGCCCTTTGGCGATCGCATTTTTATTATCCATGGTCTACCCCTGAAAAACCAGACGGGTGAAATCATCGCTGGTATGGTTGTAGCTCAGGATATCACAGAACTTAAACAGTCAGAACAGGCACTCTATCACGCCAATCGCGCCCTGCGAACCCTGAGTGAATGCAACCAGGCTTTAGTCTTGGCTACCGATGAACCCACCCTACTGCATAATATCTGCCAAATTATAGTAGACTTCGGTGGCTATCGTTGTGCCTGGATTGGGTTTGCTCAACATGATAATGCTAAAACTGTGCGCCCGGTTGCCCAAGCGGGGTATGAGAAGGGTTACGTTGAAGCCTTACAGATTAGTTGGGGGGATAATCAACGCGGTACAGGACCGACTGGAACCGCGATTCGCACCCAAGAACCCAGAATTATCCAAAATATTCTCACTGATCCGAGTTATCGGCTGTGGCGAGATGCGGCGAGTCAACAGGGTTATGCGGCATCCATTGCCTTACCCTTAATTGTAGAAGGAACCTGTCTGGGAGCATTAAATATCTATGCCAGTGAACCTGACGCCTTTGATCCGGCTGAAGTTAGATTACTCACCGAATTGGCAAATGACTTGGCTTATGGGATCTCGGCATTGCGAACCCAAGTGGCATTGCGCCAAAATAAACAGCGCTTAGATAGTATTCTCAATGCCCTGGATGATGTCGTCTGGTCAATCTCCGCGACGACTGATCAGGTGCTGTATCTAAGTCCAGCCACGGAAACCGTCTATGGGCGTCTGGTACAAGACTTTTTTGATCATCCTCACCTGCGGCTAGGGGTGGTTCATCCGGATGATTATGCCCAGGTTAGTCCCTTTCATCAACAGTTACTGGCACAAGGTACATACAGTCTAGAATATCGGATTCAGCGACCGGATGGAGAGATTCGCTGGCTTTATGATCGGGGACGGGTGACGTATGATCAGCAGGGTCATCCCCTGCGACTGGATGGGATTGCCTCTGATATTACCGATCGCAAACAAGCCGAGGAAGCCTTGCGGGTGAGTGAGGAACGCTGGCATTTAGCCCTGCGGGGGAATAATGATGGGATTTGGGATTGGAATGTGAAAACTAATGACGTTTTCTTTTCGCCCCGTTGGAAAGAGATGTTGGACTATGAGGAGGATGAAATTCCCAATTATCTAGATGAATGGTCTAAACGAGTCCATCCTGATGACCTAGAGTGGGTGATGGGGCTGATTCAAGACCATTTTGAACACAAGACTTCCTATTACAGTAGCGAGCATCGCCTCCTGTGTAAAGATGGCTCCTATAAATGGATTTTGGATCGTGGACAAGCCCTGTGGGATGACCAGGGTAAAGTGGTGCGGATGGTGGGTTCCCACACCGATATTAGCGATCGCAAAGCGGCAGAAGCGGCACTGCGAGACAGTGAAGCCCGGTTTCGTGCCATGTTTGAGCGGAGTAAGGCGATTAAATTGTTAATTGATTCGGAAACGGGGGCGATTGCGGATGCGAATTGGGCGGCGGTTAAGTTTTATGGGTATTCGCGATCGCAGTTAATCACCAAAACGATTACGGATCTCAATTGTCTGCCATTGCCTCAAGTTCGGGCAGAGATGAAACGGGCAAAATTAGAGGAACGAACCTATTTTGTCTTTCCTCACCGTCTGGCGTCGGGAGAGATTCGAGAGGTGGAAGTGTATTCCAGTGCGATTGAGATTCAAGACCGTACTTTTCTGGTTTCGATTATTCATGATATTACCGAACGCAAACAAGCAGAACGGGCATTACATGATAGTGAAGAACGCTTCCGGGCTATCTTTGAACAAGCCTCGGTGGGGATTGCCCTTGTCACACCTTCTTCTGGCGAACTCTTGCGGGTGAATCAACGCTACTGTGAGATTACCGGGTATCCTGAATCTGAATTAGTGGGGCGGCGGGTACAAGATATTACTCACCCGGATGATCGGGAACAGAATATTGAGTATTTACAGCAGTTAATGTCTGGGAAAACGTCCACCTATGCCACGGAAAAACGGTATATCCGTAACGATGGACAATACCGATGGGTCTATATTTCCATCTCGCGGGTGTGTGATTCAGAACACAAACCCAATTATGCCCTGGCTGTCGTCGAAGATATTAGCGATCGCAAAGCGACAGAAGCGGAATTGCGGGATAGTGAGGCGAAGTTTCGGGCATTCCTAGAATCGGCATCAGAAGCGATTATTGTCACTAATGCCCAGGGAGAAATTATTGTCTTTAATGCCAAAGCTGAAGACTTATTTGGCTATAATCGCACCGAGGTATTTGGGCGCAAAATTGAATACTTAATGCCGCCACGCTATCACTCTATCCATACTCATCATCGGGCGGATTATCTCACCCATCCCAGTAAACGAACCATGGGGAAATCCCAAGATTTGTATGCCAAACGTCAGGATGGAACTGAATTTCCCATTGAAGTGGGACTAAGTACGATTCAAACCAAGAATAGCACCTTTGTGATTGCCTTTCTCACCGATATTACCGAACGTCAGCAGGCGGAACATGAGATTAAACGCCTCAACCAGAAGTTAGAATCTCAGATTCGGGAAACCGAGACGCGCTATGCCCAAATTGTGGAACTCGCCGAAGAAGGAATCTGGGTAACCGATGTCCAAGGGAATACCACCTACATTAATCAGGCAATGGCACGGATGTTGGGGTATACCGAGGTGGAAATATTAGGACATGCGATCGCGGATTTTCTCCCCCCTGGAGATAATCGTTTCACTTCCGCTTCAAGTATCCCTCTGCATCCAAACCAGGTTCATCGACAAGAGGTTGAATTACGCACAAAATCCGGTAATACGATCTGGGCATATATGTCCACCAGTCCCGTTCTCGATGACCAGGGAAACTTATTATGGTCTTGTGCCTTAGTTTATGATATCACCGAACGCAAGCAAGCCGAAAAACAGTTACGCGAAAGTAATGAACGAATTAGTCTCGCCAATGCGGAATTAGCCAGGGCGACTCGGTTAAAAGATGAGTTTCTGGCAAGTATGAGTCATGAGTTGCGAACTCCGTTAAATGCGATTCTGGGGTTAGCGGAAGCACTCCAGGAAGAGGTGTATGGTTCATTAACCCCCAAACAGCACAAATCATTGGCAACCATTGAACAAAGTGGCAAGCATTTATTAGACTTAATTAACGATATTCTGGATCTGTCTAAAATTGAGTCGGGGAAGATGTCCCTATCGGTTTCCCTTGTCTCTGTAGACAGTCTGTGTGAATCGAGTTTAACCTTTATTAAACAGCAGGCGCAGCAAAAAAATATTCGACTCGAGTACCACATTGCACCGGGCTTAAGCGAGATTGAAGTGGATGAACGGCGCATCCGCCAAGTGTTAGTCAATTTATTAAGTAATGCGGTAAAATTCACGCCTGATGGGGGTAAGGTTTCGTTGCAAGTTACCACTGATCCTGATGGAGAAAAGTTACAGTTGAGTGTTACCGATACCGGGATTGGCATTGCCCCAGAAAATCTGGATAAACTGTTTAAACCCTTTGTCCAATTAGATAGTAGTCTCTCTCGTCGCTATGCGGGAACCGGGTTAGGGTTAGCCCTAGTGCGGCGCATTGTGGAATTACAAGGGGGAAGTATTGCCTTGGAAAGTGAGGTGGGGAAAGGTAGTTGCTTTACGGTAAACCTTCCCTGGAAACATTCGAGTCGTATCGGGGAAAGACTGAAACAACCTAAACTGATGGTTGGAGAATTGCCGCCGATTCACAAAGCCTTAGTGGTGGAAGATTCCGATGCTTCAGCTAACCATATTGCCCGGTATCTGGGAGAATTAGGCATCACTGTTTTGATACATCCCCAAGGGGAAGGCACTATTGATACGGTGCAACAGTTTAACCCGGATGTAATTATCTTAGATATTTTACTGCCGCATATTTCCGGTTGGGAGGTGTTGGTGCAGTTAAAGAAAAATTCAGCCACTCAATCCATTCCCGTTGTTGTGGTTTCTGTTGTCGATGATCCGACTCAGGCTTTAGAATTAGGGGCGTCTGACTATTTACTTAAACCTGTTTCTCGTTCCCAGTTACAGTCAGTATTGAGTCAGTTGTTTACCACACCACCGGAGACGCATCCGCCTAGGGTTGAGGAACAGTTACCGTTAATTTTATTGGCAGAAGATAATGAGGCAAATATTATCACCTTGACGGATTATTTGCACAGTAAAGGGTTTCGGGTGGTTTTAGCGAGAAATGGGATTGAAGCGGTGCAACAAGCCAAGCAGCATACACCGGATGTAATTTTAATGGATATTCAAATGCCAGAAATGGATGGCTTAGAATCAACTCGCCAGATTCGGGCGGACAGTGATTTACCCCGGATGCCGATTATTGCGGTGACGGCGTTGGCAATGCCGGGGGATCGGGAAAAATGCTTGGCAGCAGGGGCAACGGAGTATATGGCGAAGCCGATTCGCTTGAAAAAGTTGGTGACGCTAATTGAACAGTATCTGCATCGGTAACATTGGCTACTGCATTTTTTCAGGGTTCTCCTATCTGAAGGCAGAAGACTCCAAGGCAGATCAATAATAGAAGGGAGAAGGATATGATAACGGTTTAGACGAACCTGATATCACGTCTTTGTCGGTCAGACATCACCGACAGTTGTTGTCTGTCTCTGAGATACTGGACGAGTAGGGTCAAATTATATCCACTCCAGTCGCAGTATTTTTTATTAAAAAGACTAAAACAACGAATTAGCTAAAGTTCAACTATCTAAGTAGGTTGGTGGAAATAAACTCAACTATATTAAGTTATATAAATAGACCTCAAACTCTGACTGTTCCCTGTTCTCTAATCTCAACCGTTAACTTTTATTGTCCCTACCTACTTAAATCTATGCTTAACCTAAATCAGAATACATCTATCTTAATCGTGGATGATGATCCGAATGCCTTTGATGTGATTGAAGCCCATCTCTATCGAGAAGGGTATGACTTATTTTATGCCAGCAGTGGTGAAGAAGCGTTAAACCTGCTCGACTCCATCGAACCGGATGTCATCTTACTGGATGTGATGATGCCGAAGTTAAATGGCATTGAGGTATGTCGCACGATCAAATCTGATTCCCATTGGAAACATGTTCCCGTGATTATTGTAACGGCACTCAACTCCAAAGAAGACTTGGCGCGATCGCTAAATGCAGGTGCTGATGATTTTATCACTAAACCTGTCAGTGGAATTGAACTGCGGGCAAGAGTGCGATCGATGTTACGGATTAAGCAGCAATATGATGCCCTAGAAGCGACGTTGCGTATGCGGGAAGATTTATCGAATATGATCGTCCATGATTTAAGAAATCCGCTGACTAATATTTTACTCTGTAGCGATTTGCTGTTGCAAAGTACAGGCAATGACAAAGATTTACAGCGATTGCAAATTATTTCTGACTCGAGTCGCGAACTTAACTCCATGATCGATAACTTGCTAATGTTAGCGAAAATGGAATCTGGTAAAATGGTTTTGAATCAGACTGATGTTGATTTAAATCAATTAGTTGCTGACGTTATTTTCCAATTCCAAGCCATTGCAGAACATAAAAAGATTAGACTAATAGGTAAGCTGGACGAAACCCCAGCTTCTCTTTGTCTGGATATCAATTTATTTCATCGCGTTTTGGAGAATTTAATTTCTAATGCGATTAAGTTCTCTCCCCCAGAAAGTTTAGTCATTGTCGCCGTAAATTCTCCCAATGAGTCGGTATCCTCCAATTTCCCCAACGCCCAAGCCAAGCTTCAGATTATTGATTCAGGTCCAGGAGTCAGTGAAGAACGCAAACACCATATTTTTGATAAATATGAAGTGGGAGATTTAATGAGTGGCGTGTCTCAGATTGGTTTGGGTTTAACCTTTTGTAAAATGGTCATTGAGGCGCATCAGGGGAGAATATTCGTCACAGACAACCAACCCCAAGGTTCAATCTTTACAGTAGTCCTTTAAGAGCGAGGGAACAGGAAATAGGGGGTGTAAGTAGGTCATTTGTCATTTGTCCTTTGTAAGGGTTTGAGGCTTGTTTGCAAAGTTAGTATGGTGTTGTTTTCTTTTGTCCGACTACTTAGAGATGTACCCTACTACGTCTCTAAATTTTCCAATCACCCATCCCTATCTGGGAATTAAAACAGATATAACTTGCGGAATCACGCGAAAGGTTGCTGGCGTAGAGGTGGTAATTTCTCCATCCGTATTGATAGAACGAGATTTGCGAGTATAGATTTCAAATTCCGTACCCTGGAGAGTACGGACTCCTGGTAAATCTGCGTGGCGTCCCCGCCATAATGCAGGAAGTATCAATAAAATCTGCCACCAATGATGCATTTCCAGACTGTATAAATCCAGCCGTTGATCATCAATTTTAGCATCATGACATACGGTCATTCCTCCGCCATAATGTCGCCCATTTCCGATAGCAATTTGAATTGTCTTTATCCGAATTGCTTCTCCATTGATACGAATTTCTGCCCGAAATGGTCGTGCTTGCAAAATCATTTTTAATGCCATAGACAGGTACGCTAAAATTCCCCAGCGACTTTTGTCTTCTTTGGTGAGGCGCTGAGTAATTTCCACACTCAACCCACAACTAGCCACATTAAAAAAATATTGCTCATTAACCAAGCCCAAGTCTATTCTCTGATATTGACCCGTAGCAATGACTTGGCATGCTTGGGGTAAATCAACGGGAATTTTCAACGTCCGCGCCAAATCATTCGCCGTACCCAAGGGTAAAATACCTAACGGTAACTGAGTATCCACTAACCCCTCTATCGCTGCATTAAGTGTACCATCACCACCACCAATGATTACCAGGTCTACCTGATGCTGATAGTGACGGATTATGTCCGGAAGCTTTAGTGGATCTTCGGTTAATTCTTCTAGTACAATAAAGCCTAGTTCCTTCAGTTGACGAATGGTTTCGACTAGATTTTCCTGTCCGTGACGAGATTTACGGTTGATTAAGAGTAATGCTGTTTTCGGCGGCAACTGGAGATGGTCATTTGTCATTTGTTATTTGTCATTTGTAAGGGTTTGAGGACTCCTTAGAGAATTGGTGGAGTGTTGGGTATATTTCCACCGACCTGCTTATTACATTTTATCGGTTTGATGCGATCGCACCTCTTCTAACGGGTGGATATTGGCATTCCCATTCCACCGGTTGTCTTTTTTTTGTTCAGGCATTCGATGCATTAAATGGCTTTTTTGTCAAGTCTGTTTCAAAATGAGTCTAGGCAATTGGGTGATGCAACATGCTTGTAGTGTTTAAAATTTGCCGACACGAGAACAAAAAAAATAACGCATTATCAGGCGTTGAAGCGTTTACGGCTGAAAATTGGTACTAAAATAAACCCAATACAGGATTAAGATAACATCATACTACATCCTCAAACCCCGATCAAATCATGATTTAGCCGCGACGTTTTCGGGCAGCCCTAAATCCGCTTTGCTTTAGAATATTAAAACGTAAACGTCGATGTTAAAAGTTTTCATTATCTAGTCGTGCTGCGTCAGATACCGCCAGTTGAATCTCCCCAATTCAGGATAAAGGACGCGATCGCACAACTCAATCCATCCCAACCCACACCCTAAAAAACCCTAGGGTAAGCCCCGTGCGCCCTTGGTCAACGTGCGCCTGATTTAATCGAGTCAATTGTAGGGGCGGGTTTAGGGATTTAATGTCGATACCCACTGATAACCTTTCAACAAAACCCGCCCTGATCAGGTTGGCTTAAACACATATTACATCTATTTTGTCAAGATGTTAATTGTAGTAATTTTAACCGTCAGGGATGGCACAGTAGCCCTTGTCAACTGTGTGATATTTGCCCCAGGAGCGCGTGAAAACGGACACGATTTTTTATAGCTTGTTTCAGGAGTTTCCTAGTATCTTCTTTGAACTGATTAATCAATCCCCAGAACAAGCTGCAACCTATCAATTCACTTCTCGTGAAATTAAGCAACTGGCATTTAGACTGGATGGGTTGTTTTTGCCTAAGAACGAAACCCTAGACCAACCCTTTTATGTGGTTGAGGTTCAGTTTCAACGAGATGATAATTTTTATTATCGTTTATTTACTGAACTGTTTATCTTTCTGAATCAATACAAACCGACTTGTCCGTGGCGGGTGGTGGTGATTTATCCCAGTCGCCGGATTGAGAGGGAACAGCCGTTACAATTTAAAGAACTCTTTAGCCGAGTGACTCGGATATACTTGGATGAGTTAGGAGATGAAGCGCCGGCTTCTGTTGGGGTGAATATTGTTAAGCTAGTGATTGAGAAGGAACAGACAGCCCTAGAACAAGCAAGGCGTTTGATTGAACAAGCCAAAGTTCAGATAACGGATGAGACGACTAAACAAAGCCTGATTGATTTAATAGAAACCATCATCGTTTACAAATTACCGCAAAAAAGCCGAGAGGAGATAGAAGCCATGTTAGGATTAAGTGACCTCAGAAATACTAAAGTTTATCAGGAAGCCAAACAAGAAGGGTTAATAGAAGGAGAAAAACGAGGTGAACAACGAGGTGAACAACGAGGCAAATTTAAAGCCAAGTTAGAAGCTATTCCTCGGATGATGCAGTTGGGTTTGAGTGTGGAGATGATGGCGGAGGGCTTGGATTTACCTCTGAATGTTGTTCAATTAGCAGTACAGTCATTTTCTGAAGATAATGTGGCTGGGTTTATTGAACTTTTAAATACTCGCCGTTCGCTTTTTGAAGATCAAGACTTAGGGGAGTTGGCACAGTTAATTCAACCGTTACCGGATAAAATAGAAACGTTGTCTGATGCGATCGCACAATGGTGTAAGCAGGATGTCCATTCCCTACAGCGTCAAGCTTGGCGGGATTGTCTGTCTGGTAAGGTGGCGGCGACGGTGGAGGAATGGTTGACTCGAAATCTGGAAACACTGGAAACTTGGGAACCTTCGGTGAATAAAACTATCCTACAGCAGGCGATTTCAACAGAGAATTCTAATTAGCGATCGCCTGTTGGTTCAGGATGATTCACAAACTGTTCATTTTGTCAATACAGTGACTGTAGGAATTTTCCGCTTCTGGGGTGGCACAGTATCAGATGTCAACTCTGTGCTGGAGGTCACTAGAAATAACCATCGGTTAGGACACATCATTTATGTAGAGACGCGCCATGGCGCGTCTGGAACAATGGCGCAGAAAGTCCTAATTGATGTGTCTATTGCTATAATCAATGTCTCAGCAATTTGATACCCGTTGGCAAAATTTTGACGGCTGAAAGCGGGGGCGAAAAACCGGGTCAGCCGTCAAAATCGCTAGAATGTTGATATAGTAAGAGTTCTAGCGTTTTAAGATTTTGATTAATTGCGAGTTAGTTTCAATAAGCGGGGCTGAAATGAACCTGAAAATGTCAGCCGTCAAAATCTGCGTTAGAATGCATGGCTGTAGAGGCTTTCAAGCTTCAGGGTTTCCCACTCGCTGGGAAAACAAGTTGAATAGCAACCATTCCCCTCTTACTCACTAAGAGGGGATTCAATTCATCGAAACCTTAAGGGCACGGCAATGCCGTACCCCTACCTGTCCCCAAAAAACCGCTATTCATCCCCCTTGATCCAACCCCCCTCAAACCCTCTCCCCAACCGGGATTCACCCCCACCCCAAAAACTCCCATTAATCCCCTTTAATTCCTAGCCTCACATCCCGAAGAATTGCTAGAGTACAGTCTAGACACCCAAACCCAAAGGAAATCCGCCGTGTCTGACTACACCGCTGCTAGTTTTGCCCCCGTACAAGGCTTTATCGAAAAATCCCGCAAATTGCGAGATTTGTATGGCTCATCGCTAATCTTATCCTTTTTAAGTTCTAAACTGGTGCAAAAGGCAGAATCTTTAGGACTCCCGGTTATCTCCCCCGGATTACCCGATGTCGCTAAAGGAATGCCGAATCGGATTCTGGTACAAGGGAAATTTGACCGCAATTTAGTTAAAACGACTCTACTCACTGAATGGCAAAAGATACTCACGATTTGCCGAGAGTGGATCGAAGCTAACCTAGGTATCCCCACAAATCAGTATTGTTGGTCACAAACTGAAGCCGATCAAGGACATCAGAAAGGAGAATGGGAACGCTGGGGAAGTTATACCTGGGAAATCTTTTGGGGTTATGGTGACTCCGTACAAGCCGCCATGGATGACTTGGAAAGGCGCAAACTTAAGCGTGATTGGATTGCGATTAACTGGATGGGGGAAAGTTCTAGTTTAACCGGAACCGATGCGATCGCGTGGCATCAATTGGGTAAGTTTAACCCTAATCCGGGGCGTTCTCTTAGCCAAGGGGAACTAGAGGAGATGGAATTGTTTTATCGGCGCTTGTCTTGGCTACTGGATAACCCGGATTATCGGGTGGGACAAAAGAGTCTGTCTCTGCAAGAGTTGAGAGAAAAGCAAGCCAATCCTGATCAAATTGGTCGCTATATTGCCCCGAATGAACGGTTAAGTATTCCGGAATTGGTCAAGCGTTTAGTTACCTACGATAAACTCGCCGATAAAATTGGACTGGATAAACTCAAAGCCAAACCCGATGACCCCGAATTTAAGGATATTATTCGCGAACCCGGATATTGGACGGGTTGGTTTATGGGGGATGGTGACAAGGTGGGCGATAAGTTAAAACGTCTGGCAAGTCGCCCTGATGAACCCCGTAGAGACGTTCCGGTGGAACGTCTCCTTCCGGTGGAAGATCTCCCGCCTACGGCAACGAATCTCAAAAAATTTACCCAGTTAATCCGAGAATGGGGACAAAAGTTTCAGAAAAACCCTGACCTATTTCCCCAGGGAAAAGGACGAGTGATTTATGCCGGAGGTGATGACTTTCTCGGTGTTTTATACAGCCCAGAATCTGACCCTCCCACGCCACCGGACAAGGTTAAACCGATTGAAGCCTTGCAGTGGTTATTAACCTTAGAACAGCATTGGCAAGACCAACAACAAAAGATTAAACACCAGTTAAATCTAGACTTTACCTATAGTGTGGGCTTCGTTTGGGCAGGACATCAAGTTCCCCAACGAGACATTTTACAACATTGTCGAGAAGCCGAACAACGGGCAAAAAATCAAGGACGCGATCGCCTGACGATTCGGGTGGTTTTTAATAGCGGTCAATATAGCAGCCCTAAATAGGTCGCAACAGATATAATAGTAATAACACATCCCTAGTAAAAAGACAAAAGATGAACATTATAGATGAATTGGCTAATTTTATCAATCAGACAAAAGAGACCAAATAAATTAAAAGAGCCTTGG
>NZ_JAVJNP010000127.1:0-57479 GCF_040217205.1 Coleofasciculus sp. A1-SPW-01
TTTCATGGCTAAACTATACCACCTCATGGGATAGAAAGAGAGAGATTGAAAATACTTCGGGGATTGACCCCTCGCATTTTCCGCTATCCCCCTACCCCTTACTTCGTTGAAGGGGTAGCCCCTCGCGATTCGGGTGGGAAAGTTAAAGTTATAGCAACCGCCATGGCTGTTAGGACACATCATTTATGTAGAGACGCGCCATGGCGCGTCTCTACAATGGTGCCGAACGTCCTAATCGATGTGTCTATTGCTATAACGGCGGAGAGCGTCATTTGTCATTTGTCATTCGTCATTCGTCATTTGCTCCCCATCTTCCCCAACACCCATCAGGGTATAACTCTAATACAGCCGCGACAAATTAATTGTCCTGGGGTTAGAGTGAGTTCTTCGAGATCAACCTCTGATCCTAAATCAATCGTGAAATGTTCTAACGTGATCGGGGGCTGTTGAGCATTAATGTGAATCTGGAGGGGGTGGAGTCGCAGTTGTTGAGGTGTTGCCAGTTGAATGCCCGCATCAATCATAATCGGTATTTCTCTGGTCGCCTCCTTTGTCACAGTCCCTTTGAGAGTGAGTCGCTCCCCATCAATCGTAATCTGCTGCCAATTGATTTCGGATTCGTTCAGGGGTGGATACTGATCCGGTCGATTATAAGATTTAATA
Source organism: Coleofasciculus sp. A1-SPW-01 (assembly GCF_040217205.1). Classification (NCBI taxonomy): domain Bacteria; kingdom Bacillati; phylum Cyanobacteriota; class Cyanophyceae; order Coleofasciculales; family Coleofasciculaceae; genus Coleofasciculus; species Coleofasciculus sp. A1-SPW-01. The sequence continues at coordinate 664 of NZ_JAVJNP010000127.1, forward strand.
AATGTATTCAGTAAATCCGTTAAAGCATTTGATAATAAGGGAGCGTCCAGAGAGGCTTGCAGGTCACTCTCTCGCAGTATGAGTTGACCCGTAACTGGGATAGGTTCTAGGAGTTGTAAGGGTTTGCCTTTAAACACCTGAGTGAGATTGAAACGAATATTTGTCCCATCTAGCTGGATTTGCGACAGATGCAGTCCTTGATAGATAGCTCGACGAGCCGCAATAGATACCGTGGGAATGTATCCCCGCAGAATTTGGCGATCGCGACCCATCAGCTTAAACTGTAGTGTTTCCACTGCCTCCACCTGCGATCGCAGCCATAATTGCACGGCGGGGGATACCACTGTGCTAATCATCCGGCTGCCTTTGTCTGTCTCAGCTTTTGATTTATTAACGCCCATTGCCACAATTTCGGGTCAATCCTGTATTCTGACACAACAGGGATAGTCTCCGAGCAAGGCAATGAGCCGGTTAAAAAAACCAAACGCTTGCAATTCTCCGCATTCTTGTAATATTTGTACATGGTCTATTCTGGTCAGGGCTAGAAGTAGACTGATTCTCTCTAGCCACCTTAAAAGCCGGAGAGGTTTAACCAAACTCCTGCTGGATACTATAAGGATGGAGATCAACTTGGAACCAGCACGATCTGGGTTGAGACGAACTAGCTTACACAGGTAGTCAAGCCATGGAGGAAAGAGTACAAAAAATTATTTCACAGTGGGGTATCGCCTCACGGCGTCAAGCTGAGAAAATGATCGTAGCAGGACGTGTTCGGCTCAATGGCACTGTGGTGCAGCTAGGACAAAAAGCCAATCCGGAAACGGATTTGATTGAAGTGAATGGTCAGCGGCTCAAACCCAGTAATCGTCCTCAGGCAATTTATCTGTTGCTCAATAAACCCGTGGGTGTAGTCTCTACTTGTCGGAATTATCGGGTGTGTAATACCATTCTTGAGAAGCGTCGTACAGTTCTTGATTTACTGCCAAGCACGATTAGACAAGGTCAGGGCATCCATCCGGTGGGACGGTTGGACATGGAATCTACAGGAGCGTTAATTCTGACAAATGACGGAACACTAACCTATAAACTTACCCATCCTCGCCATCACGTTCCCAAAACGTATCGGGTTTGGGTCAAGGGTCATCCTCCTGAATCAATTCTCTCGGCTTGGCGTCAGGGTGTGGACTTGTCGGGTAGAACCACTTTACCTGCTCAAGTTCGAGTCCTCAAGCAGCAACCCGATAAAACACTTTTAGAAATTGTCTTGACAGAAGGGAGAAACCGCCAAATTCGTCGAGTTGCTGACCTGCTAGGCTATCCAGTAATCCATCTGCACCGCACGGCAATTGGTCCGATTCAATTACAACGACCGGGTGAACCGATACTGCTCAGTGGTCACTACCGTTATCTTGAAGAATTTGAAATCCGCTTCCTCCACAACCGAGTTCACTAACCCTTACGAAAACGTGCCAGCAGATATCAAGGAGTACCGTGTATGAAGGAGAATACGAGTCATTTGCAGCAGGAACAAGTTGAGAAGCTCGAAGTCATAGGCGCTCGCCTACGTCAGTTTCGCCTCGAACAGTCGATTACCTTAGAGGAAGTTGCGGCTCAAACCCGAATTCAGGCACGGCTTTTACAGGCGATTGAAGACGGAAAGATCGACCAGTTGCCAGAGCCTGTATACATTCGCGGCTTTATCCAGCGATTTGCTGAAGTGCTAGGACTCAACGGTACAGAACTTGCCAATGCTTTTCCGGTGGGAGCGAGTATCCAGTTGATCAGACCTCGTTGGCGGTATTTACCCGCTGCTCAATTGCGACCGCTTCATCTCTACCTGCTCTATATTCTGTTGGTGATTGGTTCGGTCAGTGGTTTATCTCACATTCTGAGTCGCTCGGCAGTGCAAGTGATTGAAGTTGACAATGCCCCCTCTGCCCAGCAGTTTCCGACACCGAAAAAGACTGAACCCAGACCACCGAAACAGTCCCTTGATATTAACCAATCGGCGGAAATTAGTCATGCCAGCCAAGATGGTAAACCCGTGCAGGTGGGTGTTACCCTGAAGGCTCAGTCTTGGATTCGAGTTGTTGTGGATGGTAAAACCGAATTTGAAGGCGTCTTGCCCGAAGGCACCCAGCGGACTTGGGTGGCGGATCAACAACTGATTGTCCGGGCGGGTAATGCCGGAGGCGTCTTGGTCGAGTTTAATGACCAAAGTGCTAAACAAATGGGCGCCCCCGGTGCGGTTGAGGAAATGACCTTTGCAGCTAATCCTCGGTCTTGATTGTCTGTTTGCTCAACAGATACAGCAGTTTGCTCTGCTATGCGGTACATTGTCGATCCCCCTAAATCCCCCTTAAAAAGGGGGACTTTGATCTACTGTACTTTATTACAGCGCAAAGCGCTGTATAACCCTCAAGAATCATGGGGTGTCCGACCATAAGTATAAATCAGGGTTTTGATGCGATCGCGCAGTTGATCCGTTAAGCTCTCTGCTCGATAACGCCATTTCCAGTTTCCCTCAGATGTACTGGGACGGTTCATCTGAGCCTCTGTACCCAAATCCAAGAAATCTTGGAAGGGAATCATGGCAAGATTGGCGACACTGCTGTAGGCTAACCGGATTAAATCCCAATTGATGCCTTCGGGACTTAACCCTCCTAAGTAACGAATTGCATTGTCTCGTTCATAGTCGGGGATCTGGTTAAACCAGCCGATTGTCGTGTTATTATCGTGAGTCCCGGTATAAATCAGACAGTTGCGCTCTATGTTAAAGGGTAAATAGGGATTATCTGGACCGCCACCAAAGGCAAAATGCAAAATCTTCATCCCCGGAAACCCAAATTGATCCCGCAATGCCTCGACTTCTGGGGTAATTACACCTAAATCCTCAGCGATAATCGGGAGTCCTTCTAATTCCCGCTTCAGGACTTTGAAAAATTTAGCTCCTGGTCCTTTGACCCAGCGCCCATTCATAGCAGTGTCTTCACCTTGGTCAACCTCCCAATACGCCTCAAAGCCGCGAAAATGATCGATTCGCAGCACATCGACGTACTCGAACATCATCTTCAGGCGCATGATCCACCAGTGATAGTTATTCTTTTCCATGCGTTCCCAGTCGTAAATCGGGTTCCCCCACAATTGACCGGTTTCACTGAAATAGTCTGGGGGAACACCCGCCATCAGCGAAGGTTCGCCTGTTTCCTCATCAATGGCAAACAGTTCTCGGTTTGACCAGACATCGGCGCTATTATGGGCGACATAAATCGGGATATCGCCAATAATCTGGATATTATGGTCATTAGCATACTGCTTCAACCAAGACCACTGGCGGAAAAACTCAAACTGGAAGTACTTTTGCTCATAAATGCGATCGCGTAACCGTTCTCGCCACTCCTTCACTGCTTGTGGTTCGGCTTTAGCAATGTTTGGCTCCCACAAATGCCAACTCACATCATCAAAGGTGTTGTGAAGTGCCATAAATAAGGCATAATCATCCAGCCAATAGGCGTGACGCTGACAAAATTGCTCGAATTCCTCCTGTTGTTCCGGGGACGCTTCCCGCTTAAAGCGATCGCAGGCTTTGAGCAGGAGGGATTTTTTCAAAGGAACGGCTCGCTCAAAGTCAATAGAATCCGGGGGAAACTCCGGTAGATGGGCGAGATCTTCCTTTGTGAGTAGCCCCTTCATTTGCAGTTGTTCTGGACTAATCAACATTGGGTTTCCCGCCATGGCGGAGTAGGACATATACGGCGAGTTACCAAACCCCGTGGGTCCGACGGGCAAGATCTGCCAGAATCGCTGATCGCTAGCCGCCAAAAAATCAATAAATTGATACGCTGGTGAGCCTAAGTCACCGAATCCATAGGGACTGGGTAAGCAAGTGGGATGCAGCAAAACACCACTCGATCTAGGAATCTGCATAAAGGATAGACCATAGTACAGCAAAGCAAGTCCTATCGACATTAGCACGCTAGGGAGACGTTAAAAAAGAGCCATCGTGGTAGATTTAACTCTGCCGATAGAGGTATTCTGAAAACAACGAACCCAAGGCGATCGCTACCCGTTACCTGAACTTAGCTTGTGACTTACCGAAATCCAGTTCCCACCGTCGATATCATTGTTGAACTCATAGATCGACCCTCGCGACCGATTATTCTAATCGAGCGCAAAAATCCCCCCCTAGGCTGGGCAATTCCTGGCGGCTTTGTCGATTACGGGGAATCGGTGGAAACCGCAGCGGTTCGCGAAGCGAAGGAAGAAATTGGCTTACAGGTGGAGTTAATTGAGCAGTTTCACGTCTATTCGGCACCTGACCGCGATCCGCGTAAGCATACCCTGAGTATTGTATTTCTCGCCACGGGGACAGGCGAACCCCAAGCCGCTGATGATGCCAAAAATTTGAATATTTTTAATCTGTGGGAGATTCCCACGAATCTTTGTTTCGATCATGACCAGATTTTGCGGGATTATCGACGTTATCGCCATTATCAGGTACGACCTCGTTATTGAGAAGCTGGGGGAGATGGGGTTGTAGAGACGTTCCGGTGGAACGTCTGGAAGATGGAGGAGATGGGGTAGCAAATAACCAAGGACGAATGACGAATGACGAATGACGAAGGACGAAGGACGATCCAATGAATGCGATCGCACAAACTCTAACCCCGATTGTGGGTGACTCTAACCTCTACCAGGGGGATACTTTACCTCCGCTATGGCAAGAGCGACTCAAGAGAGCTTATGGCGTAGACACGATTACCAGTACCCTTGTTTGTCCAACCACAATTCAACAGCTTTGTCAAGTAATGGAGTCTGCCAATACTCATAACTGGCAAGTTCTTCCCTGCGGGAATGGGAGTAAATTAGCTTGGGCGGGTGTCGGTAAACCCGTGGATTTGGTGATTAGTACCCAAAACCTGAATCAGGTGATTGATCATGCGGTGGGTGACTTGACAGTAACGGCGCAAGCGGGTGTGAAATTGGCAGATTTACAGCCAATACTGCTGAAAACCAATCAATTTTTGCCTCTCGAACCCGCCTACCCGGAATCCGCCACTCTGGGTGGAATTATTTCAACGGCGGATAGTGGCTCATGGCGACAACGCTATGGTGGGGTGCGGGATATGCTATTGGGAGTTTCCTTTGTCCGCAGTGATGGACAACTTGCCAAAGCTGGGGGACGAGTGGTGAAAAATGTGGCGGGTTATGACTTGATGAAACTGTTGACGGGGGCGTATGGCACCCTGGGAATTTTAACCGAGGTGACGTTTCGCTTGTATCCGGTACAGGAAGCATCGGGGACAGTGGTACTCACCGGAGACGCTGAGGCGATCGCATCAACAACCCAAACCTTACTTGCTTCCGCCCTAACCCCTACAGCCACCGATTTACTCTCGTCGGGATTGGTAAAACAATTGGATATCGGTCAAGGGATGGGCTTAATGGTACGCTTCCAAAGTGTCACCAAAAGTGTACAGGAGCAGTCGTCCCGGTTGCTAGATGTGGGGCAACAGTTGGGACTCCAAGGCACACTTTATCAGGATAGCGATGAAGTGACTCTATGGCAATCATTACCAGAACAAATCTGGGGAATGCCCCAATCCACCTCAATTACTTGCAAAATAGGGATAGTACCAACGGCGGCAGTAATGACTTTAACTGTACTGGATACTCTTACCTCTGGAACGGGATTAGGGTTAATTCATGCTGGAAGTGGCTTAGGAAAATTGCGGCTTAAACCTGAAACAGTGAAACCTGAGACGATTTTAAAGATGCGAGAGCATTGCCAATCCCACAGTGGTTTTTTGACGGTACTAGAGGCTCCAATTAGTGTAAAGCAACAGCTTGATGTTTGGGGATACAGTGGCAACGCTTTAGATATTATGCGTCAAATTAAACAGAAGTTTGATCCGAAAACCCTTTTAAGTCCTAATCGATTTGTCGGAAATATTTGAAGACAGAAGTCACAGAATCAGATTTGACCCTTCACAACTCTCAATGGAACCTGGTTTTTACGAATGTAGGGGCGGGTTTTACTATTATCTTTTATTTTGTTTGCTCCCGGATGTGATTAAACCCGCCCCGACTAAACCCCTAAAGTCTCACAATTTATTTATTTCTGCACATCTACCTCAAATAAAGCAATATGCAAACGGATTTTAAATTTCCCACACCAGATTCAGTCAAAGAAAGCGCAGCAACAGCCCCCTTAGAAACGGAACCAGAGGAGTCTCAAGTTCCTGGTTTTGACCCTAAAAATCCGCCCAAACAAGACTTAATCGATACTTGTGTTCACTGCGGATTTTGCCTCGCCACCTGTCCCAGTTACCGAGTGATTGGCAAGGAAATGGATTCACCGAGGGGACGGATTTATTTAATGGATGCGATTAATAAGGGTGAAGCACCATTAGCTGAGGGGACGACACAACATTTTGATTCCTGCTTAGGCTGTTTGGCTTGTGTGACGACCTGTCCCTCTGGCGTACAGTATGATAAGTTAATTTCAGCTACACGTCATCAGGTTGAACGAAATCAGCCTCGGAGTTTAGCCGATCGCATCGTTAGGGCGTTAATCTTTAATCTGTTTCCTTATCCGGGACGCCTGCGCCCCTTTCTTGCGCCACTTTATCTCTATCAAAAATTAGGATTACAAAAGCTGGTTCGGTCTACGGGATTACTCAAGCAAATAGTTCCCCGTTTAGCCGCAATGGATTCAATTTTACCGCAAATTACGTTAAAGTCCTTTCAGAATAACTTCCCGGATGTAATTCCGGCGCAAGGGGAAAAGCGGTATCGAGTGGGTGTGATTTTGGGATGTGTACAGCGGCTATTTTTCTCTCCGGTTAATGAAGCGACGGTACGAGTATTAACCGCGAATGGCTGTGAAGTTGTAATTCCCAAAACTCAAGGGTGTTGTGCTGCATTACCCGAACATCAGGGACAAACAGAACAAGCCCAAGCCTTGGCGCGACAAATGATTGATAGTTTTGAGGGGACGGGTGTTGATTATGTGATTATTAATGCCGCAGGCTGTGGTCATACGTTGAAGGAATATGGGCATATCTTAGACGATGATCCGGTGTATCGCCAGAAAGCGCAAGACTTTGCAGCGAAGGTGAGAGACGTACAGCAGTTTTTAGCTGAGGTAGGATTGACGGCTAAATTGTCACCATTGACCGATAAACCTTTGACAATGGTGTATCAAGATGCATGTCATTTGTTACATGGACAAAAGATTTCCTTACAACCGCGTCAGTTATTGCGGAAAATTCCGGGGGTAACATTACGCGAACCCATTGATGCGGCGCTATGTTGTGGGAGTGCGGGGGTTTATAATATGCTGCAACCGGAAATAGCGGATGAGTTGGGACAGCAAAAGGTTGAGAATCTGTTGAATACGGGGGCGGAGTTAATTGCGTCATCGAATCCGGGGTGTTCACTGCAAATTAAAAAGCATTTGAACTTGCAGGAGAAAGAGATATCCTTGATGCATCCGATGGAGTTGTTGGATTATTCCATTCGGGGCGAAAAGTTGAGGATTAGGGATTAGAGAATCGGAGTAGGGGCGCACAGACGTGCGTCCTGTACTGACGTGCGGAATGGATGAAAATGGATAAACCAGGATTTCTGATCACCTAAGGTGTATTACTGTAGGATGAGATAGCTGCTCGATTGACTCATGCCATACCTCACCCAAGCCGAAGCCATTCGCTGCGCGATCGCAAGCTGCACTCAAGCCTCTATCCTATGGTTAGATACGGAAGTCGCTGACTATAAAACCGATACGCCGCAATTGTCGTTAATTCAAGTCTTGGCGGATGGAAATGAACTCACGGCTGAGTCTGTCTGGATTCTCGATGTGTTATATCAGCCGGAACTCGCTGATGAGTTTATTGCTAAAGTAATGTACAATCCGGCAATTGAGAAAGTCTTTCACAACGCTAGTTATGACCGGAAATTTTTGGGTAAACGCAAGGCAAAAAATGTCACCTGTACCCTAGAACTGGCAAAAACGATTCCCTACTATCGCCTCCCTGTCCCCAATTATCAACTGAAAACCTTAACTGAATATTTTGGGATATGTCCCCAAGTGGATAAAACCGAACAAACAGGCGACTGGCGCAAACGTCCCCTCTCCCCCCGCCAACTGGATTACGCGGCGAAGGATGTCGTCTATGTGGCTCACCTTCACCGTCATTTATTAGACTTAGCTCAACCTGACCCCGCCACAGAGGATATTGAAGCCCTAACCTTACGCTATCGACAAATCGAGCATCGCTGGAAACAACTGGATACGGAAATTCAGCAAATTAAGGAACGGCTGAAAGCAGCTATGCAAGCGCAAAATGTCAAAAAAGTCCATGGATTTCGTTTATCCAGTCAAAATCGTACCAGCAAAAAAGTTGCGTTTCATCAATTAGCAGAAGTGACAAAAAAACTAGGGATTGAGTTAGATATATCAGTACAATTGACGAAATCCCTACAACAAAAGTTAGGGGAGGTAATGGAAGAATTGCCCGTAGAAGAAGAGAATAAAACGACTTGGCGACTCTCGATTACTGAGCCAGAGGAGGAAGACTTGCCGTTTTGACAGACATGCCATGGCACATCTCTACAGGTATATCATGTTCTTTTCGTCGTTATCATCGAAATCCTGGAATTTTTAGAGGATGCGTAAGCAGAATTAGCCCTAAGACAGGGGGTGAAACTGTTGCCTATTGCCTATTGCCTATTGCCTATTGCCTATTGCCTATTGCCTATTGCCTATTGCCTGTTGCCTATTGCCTACCCTCACCAGAAAACTTATTCAGCAACCCCTAAATCACTTTAATCAAGCCGTGACGTACTCCATAAATTAAACGGGTAATGGCATCCTCAGCCTCAGGACTCAATGTATCTTCTAACGGTGCTGTCATTAACTCATACCACTGCGAGAAGCTAATTTGTCCAGTTTGCATAGTTTGGGCAAACACTAGGGCTAAATGAGATGAGCTGCGGCTGAAATTTTGTCGTTGTATTTTTTCTGCAAGTATCATAAAATTTACCAAATTCTAAAAATATTCTTTAGCCACACCAAGATTTTAATCAAAATTTTAGATTTTGTCTGTAAAAATGGGCGATAAACCCTGAGGTAATAAGTAAAGAATTGTAACAAAAACGAAAATTCATCGCTACTGTTACGGCTTTATGTTCAAACGCAAAAGCGATCGCACCCAACCTCTTATACTATCATTGACGACCCTGAGCGAAGCCGAAGGGTTTCATGTGGTGTATTTTGAGTCCTCCCAAGACTTAGAAATGGCGGATGTGGACATTGGTGAAGTGCTACTGGCGATCGCACGCCAGATTAGTCAAAGTTTAACCGATATTGCCCTGGTTGAACCCAGGAGGCTGCGAGAACGGTTGAATCGGTATTTGGGACCCCAGAAGAATCAGTTGGTGGATGCAATTAATCAGGAATTGATTGAACCTGCGATCGCATCCCTAAAAGCGATCGGTAAAAATGGATTGGTGGTGATTGTGGATAACCTTGACCGCCTGGATAGTCGCCCTTTAGATGAAGTGGTGGCAGATTGTGGGGAGGAGAATCGGCAGGCGGCGCAACAAGCCGCTAAAACCACCCAAGAAGCCGCCCAAATCGCTCAGAACGAAGCCCAGGAGGGAACGAGACTGGAACGAGAGGGGACGAATGCTATCAAAGAATTTGCATATCAACCGCTCAATGCTTTAGTTGCTGCCATGGAACCGACTCACCGAACTCAAGGGGCATCAGGGTACTGTCAACAGCGCCAACTTTAGCCCCGATGGGCAGCGGATTGTCACTGCCTCAGATGATAAAACCGCCCGGGTGTGGCGGACTGATGGGTTAGACTCGCTGTTAGCGCAAGGCTGTGACTGGTTGAATCAGCATCTGATATTTAATCCCCAAGATTTAGAAACATTAGCAGTTTGCCAAACCCCCGCCAACAAAACCGCCGCCGCCCAATTTTGGGTTTACCAGGGTGAAACCCAAGCCAGGAACGGGAATATTGAGCCAGCCGTGGAACTCTTCCGCAAAGCTTTAGCTTGGAATCCCAATTTCAACCTCAATCCTCAACAAAAAGCCCAGCAATTAGCGGAAGCCTCAGAGTTAGTTACACAGGGAGAAGCGGCATTTGTCATTCGTCATACCAAATCCGCCTTTATTACCCCCTGCAAGAGGAGGCGATTGAAATCGCAGCTACACAAACAAAGTCCGCCTGCGCGGACTAGGTTATAACGGGGGTAGCGTTCCCCGGATTTGGTATAAGGCTGGGGTTTGTAATGTATCCCTAATCTGATTCAGTGATAGGATTAGCTTCAGCATTGGAGGAGATTCTTCACTTCGCTTCGCTGCGTTCTCCAATGACATACAGCAGTTTGCTCTGCTATGCGGTACATTGTCGATCCCCCTAAATCCCCCTTAAAAAGGGGGACTTTGATCGACTGTACTTTATTACAGCGAAAAGCGCTGTAAGCTGTTCGGCATTTAAACCTTAATATCAGTAATGGCGAAAGCCTTGTAGTGCGTTAAGCGAAGCCATGCCGCAGGCTTTGCATCTTGCTCGCTACTAATACCCAATTGAAATGCATGACAGCTTATCCGGGTGTTGGGTTGAGGTGGTGGGTTGCTGGGGGAGTGCGATCGCATTCATAATCCTATTGAGTGATTTTTGGGAATGCAAAAAGAACTCCCCTCTCCCCCGGTGGGAGAGGGGTTGGGGGAGAGGGGGTTGTGGATTAAGTTGACACGACAGGTGCAGGGACAATAATATAACCCGTGCTGACATCACCCAATACCCAATTCCGCTCAATCCCCCAATACCACCAGTACGCCCCAATATAGGCACAGATTAAACTATCCAGTTTATCTTCTAGTTCCTTCAGCGTCGCCCCAGTCAAGCGTTCCGAAAAACTATCCTTTAAACCATCAATCCCATCAAGTTTGGGTTCTAAACTCGGCAATTCCTCCCTAATCAAATGATAAAGTTTTAATAATTCCCCTTGACGTTCTGCCACTCTTCCTTTTTTATATTTCAAAATCCGATTTAAGCCAAACAAATGCACAATCGCGGGATGGGGAAAAACCTCGATTTGATAGCGTCCCAGGGTTTTGGGTGTTATCTGGGGGGCGTGAATAAACCCCCGTGCTTCCAAACTCAAACCAAACTCTATCGTGCGTTGGGCAAAAGGGCGCTGGCGATTGGCGGGATAGCAACCTGCGTGGTAACGGTGAAAATACCGATGGCTGAGTTTATCCGGGATACGCATTCCCGTGGCGTTAGGAATCAGTGTGGGGGCGTCTACGGCGATGAGAGCGGGTTCAGTGGCGGCTGTCCAATCATCAATCCAATTCAGAATATCTGCTGTAGCTTGTTTGCGGTTTAATTCTAATAGCTGAAGCTGTCCATCTGACCAATTTAAGCAACATAAACCACTTGCACCCGACGTCCAACCGAGATCAATTCCGATAAATTTCATGGGATAAAAAATACTGACCCAAAAACAGTAGGGGCGCACCGACGTGCATTGGTGTCAACTACAGGCGAGAAAACCAATGCTGGCAAGGTTTTAACCTGTGTCTATCTACTCCTCGACATTTTCCCCCTCATCCCCTAACCCCAACTCCGGACCCCCCTCGTTCCCCCCTACAAGAGGGGGGAGGACAGAGGATGTTTCACTTTTTTTGCACGGGGATGACAGCGGATGCTTCGCTTTTGTTGCACGGGAGAAGGGGAACCGGATTCTCTTGCTCCCCTCTTGCTCCCCTCTCCCAAGCTTGGGAGAGGGGCTGGGGGTGAGGGCTGGCGTGGGAGAGGGGTTGAGCTAAAGTTGATAAGGATGACCGACGTGCGCCCAATTTCACCGTCAAATCTATGCCGCCATTTTAGCTGTGTCAGTCCACTACAAAGTTGACAGGCTCCCTTCTCGTTCAATCACATTGACTCCACGGGTTGCACGGATTGACACTGAGAGGTTAACCATTCATACCAACCCTCTAGCCCAACGCCTGTTTTTGCCGAAACCTGAAACACCTGCATCTGAGGATTCACGGTTCGTGCATACTCAATACAGCGTTCCACATCAAAGTCTACATAAGGCAACAGGTCAATTTTCGTGAGAATCATCACTTGGCTAGCCCGGAAGATATGAGGATATTTAATCGGCTTATCATCGCCCTCAGTTACCGATAAAATCGCCACCTTCGCCTGTTCACCCAAATCAAATAAAGCGGGACAAACCAAATTTCCCACATTCTCAATCATGACCACAGAATTGAGGGGAGGATTGAGTTGAGTGCAACCCCGTTCCACCATCGCCGCTTCCAGATGACACCCGGTTCCGGTATTAATTTGGACAACCTTACACCCGGTTGCTTGAATCTTCTGGGCATCATTCGCTGTCGCTTGATCCCCTTCAATTACATTAATCGGTAATTGTGCCTGTAAATCCTGAATCGTGCGCGTCAACAACGTCGTTTTACCCGCCCCCGGAGAACTAACTAGATTTAGCGCCAAAATATTACGCCCTCTAAACCATCCCCGATTTTGGGCAGCAATTAGGTTATTTTTTGCCAGGATATCCGCTTCCAGGGAAATTTTTGTACCGTGAACCTGGGCGTGAACTTGAGAGACTTCATCGTGGTGATTTCCCGACGAGTCGTGAGTGTGAGTGTGGGTGATGACTCGACCATCGGGTAAGGTGTGAGTATGGGAGTGGCTAGATGAGGAGGAGTGCGTGACAACAGACCCATCAGGTAATGTATGGGTATGATTCGGGTCGTGATTGGAGTTAGCCATGGCAACAACCTCCCCCGTTTCCGGATTGGTAAGCGTGGTGTCAGCGCCATCAGAACAGCCGCAGGTTACACACATGGTTCGACCTCCATTTCCTTAATTTTCAGTTCTTGACCCGATATTATATCCAGTTCTACACTACCGCATTCACAGAGACCAAAGGGTTGATCGAGGGGAATTTGAGCATCACAGTGACGACAGCGACCAATACCCGGAATTTCAATGATATCCAGAGTTGCCCCTTCTAAGGGAGTGTCTTTGCTACAAACATCAAAACAAAATAACACCGCATCAGGCATTATCGCCGCTAACTGACCAATTTCTAGGCAGACTCGTCGCACTTTCGCCCCCTGCGCGTGTTCGGCAACGATATCAACGATATTTTGTGTGATTCCCAGTTCGTGCAATGATCTATTCCGTTACAGAGGATCTCCGATTTAATTTTATCTCGTTTTTAGGTAAGAGCGTAGGTGATCAAGGGAAAGCTTCCCGAAGCCTAATTGAGATGCTCTTAGCCTGGGGAATATGTTAGGACATCACTTAGTCCAAGAGGGAACTCTTAACAGGGAAATACGTTAGGACATCACTTAGTCCAAGAGGGAACTCTTAACAGGGAAGAGGAAACATTAAAGAATGTCCTAACCTGTCTTAGTACCGCTATACCTAATCCCTTTAAAGGTACAGAAATACCTTGGTATCACTCCTCCAAAACCTGGGGCCAGTTCTGATTAGCTTGAGCAATATGTCCCGGAACATCCTTTTCCCAACGTTGCTGAATACGTCGATTGAAATTTAGGTAAAGTTTACCGTCCACAATTTTCCAAGCATTCGGATCAATCGGAGCCGTGTAGCCTTGGCTTACCGCCCAAGCGCAATACCCCCCATATTGAGGAGCATATTGCTCAGGATTATTGGCAAACAAGTCACGATTTTCTGCACTGGCAAATCGCCAGGTAGCTCCTTGCCATTCGTATTCAAATTCGGCACGACCTGGAAGCGGTTGTCCTTGGGTAAAGTATGCCACAGGATCGGTGCCTTTAATCGCCACCCCATCCTCTACATAAAAGCTGACTAGAGTTGTTGGCTTGTTAGCAGGATTAGCCACAGGGCTAGGATTGCTTTGTTGAGTTTGGCTTTCCACGTTAGCAGAGGGAGTTGTATTGGCATTATTGCAAGCGGTTAAGCCCAGCAAGACAATAGAGGCGAAGGTTAAGTAGGTAATTTTCATTGATGCTGGTGTTTCTGGAACTGATTTTCTCACGTAATGACTAGAATACTACTGGGTTCTGAAACGGTGGTGAAAGTTAGATGAGTTAAGACTGAGCCATCCGAAGAAAGCGCTTAAGTGGAATGGTACTCAATTAAGGCTGGTGGGCAATGCCCACCCTACGGAATATTTAGGGTTTTCCCTGAAGTTATACCAAGTTGCAGTCTAAGGTAGAATCTGTCATGCTGAGCAGAATGCAGTGAAACGGAATGACGCTCGCGCATCTGTCCAGATTCTCGTATCTCGTTCCTCGCTATAGCGAAAGCTTCACGCTTCGCTCTTCCTAGACATGATAGAACGCAACTTGGTATTAGTCCATTTTAATGGACTTGAGCTTTTAGCCCGGAGTTTGAACTCCGGGCTACTCCGGGCTACTCCGGGCTCCGGGCAGGTTTTCGGGCTTACTCACACCCTTGCTCAGAGATTTCGCCATCGGGCATAATCACACCGCAAAGGTTCGCCCGTTTTAGGTTCGCATCAGTCAAATTTGTTAATCTCAAATAAGTCCCCCTCAAATCAGCCCCTTTGAGATTCGCATCGGTCAAATCTGCCCGTCTCAAGTCGGCTTCTCTGAGATCAGCCCCTCTCAAATCCGCATCTTTCAAATCAGTATCTCTCAGATCAGCAAGTCTCAAGTCTGCATCTCTCAAATTCGCCCCTTCTAAAGCACATCGGCGACAGGCTCCAGTTTCCAATAATTGGCGAACCTGATCCGCATTTTCTGCCCGGATAGGAGTCGCTAATCCTAATCCAGTCAGGAAAAAAACCATTACTAAGATTTTTGGATACATTTTTCCTTTCTTTGTCAAGTGCCTATAGATGTATTGTGCCAAACTCCACGGTAGAGATTTCTTTATATAGTCCCGAATCATCCAATCAATTCAACCTAACTTGTGAACTCTCTAGCAAATGAGTTCGTTACCCTGAAAGATAGTGACATACAGAAGCTTAATTATGAACGAACCAATTCGCACCGAAGAAAGCGTCGAAGAGATTAACGCTAACACCGTTCCTCTAGAAAATGAGTTACAGTCTATTGAACCCGACGTTGATACCACAACCCAAGTCAATGTCGAAGAATTCACCATTAGTGGCGATGACTTAGTGGGTAAAGTGAGGGAACTGATCCATCAGGGTAATATTCGCCGGATTATCGTCAAGAACGAAGAAGATCAAATCTTAATCGAAATTCCCCTAACCGTTGGCGTCGTGGGTGGAGTCGTTGGGGTGACGCTGTTTCCCGTCATCGCGGCTGTCGGCGCGATCGGGGCGCTGGTTGCTCGTTTGAAACTCGTGATTGAGCGACGAGAATAACCCTTGGACAATACGAAAAATCAGGGATTGGAATAAGGGCGGGTTTTGTCCTTCGGTTATCAGTGACAATCCGATTGAATGGCTAAACCCGCCCCTACAATTGGCTTAATGCCTTCTGTTGTCCATCAGCGCAAAAATTCTGAAGGCAAAAGCGGTTGATTTGTTTGTTCAGTTTTCAACGTCGGCGGACGTACATTCCCAGGCGTTGGAGGTTTTGGTGGAAGTTCATAGCGCTGCGTTCCCCAACCCCAATTCCTATCTTCAGGTTTAACCACAGGGGGAGTTTTTCGACCCGTTGGCAAAGGAATCCGTTGGCTTTGAGTGACTTTAACATAAGGCTGACCTTCGTTCGTAAAGCGAACCAGTTGACCTTCAAGTTCGGGTGTCTGGATGGTTTGATTTTCTACAGTTGGCAGTTGACCCTGTGGATCAAATAATGCCACAAATGATACATCAGCAGAGGGTTGCAAGGAGTCACCAATGGGCGATTGATCCAGTTGCCATGCTTCCCGGAAATGTCCATCGGGCGCTACTTGCCATAAATTTAGCGTGGCTTGCCATTTTCCGTCCTCAACTCTGACCACTTGACGATCCAGAATGGAATAAGGAGAATACGATTCATCGCGATAAACCGCCTGATCCGGAAACCGTAAATCGCGAATTGCGGCTACGGTAATTTGACTTTGATCAGGGAGATTAGTTGTGCCACTCAAGCTGTAGAGTCCAGGACGACCTGCGGCTTGGGAGTTTAGGGTTAACTTGATACCTTCTGAGTCTTGAAATGAACAGCTTGTACACCAAAGTAATAGTAGGACTACAATCGTCCAATTCCGAAAAAAAGATAGGCAGCGCATTTTATTTGTCATTTGTCATTTGTCATTCGTCATTTGTCTTCGGAGCCAAGTATTCCCCTGTAGGGGCGGGTTTAGGGACTCTGTAGGGGCGGGTTTAGGAACTCTGTAGGGGCGGGTTCAGGAACTCTGTAGGGGCGGGTTTAGGGACTAAAGTCAGCTATTCACCGATAACTGAACAGCAAAACCCGCCCTTTCTCACCGATAACTGAACAGCAAAACCCGCCCTTTCTCACCGATAAGTGATCAGCAAAACCCGCCCTTATTCAATTGTCGGGGTTCTGTAGAGGCGTACATAAGTCATAAATTCTAGGGGACACAATGCTTCCACTACCAATAATTGTGCTGAATTGAGATGCTTCCCTAACCGACTACGTCTGGAACAGCATCGGATTTGATGGCTGATCCAATGTTATAGTAGTCCCATCGACTGACTATCATAGCAATTTTATTGGCATACTGTGTAGGTATGTACCATCAAATCTTGGAGCTGGGATGAACGAAGGTATATTAGCTTATTTTTACTGGTTTCGATAATTGAAAACGAAAAAATAGTAATGCTTGACTTAGCCAAAATAAAACTTATAGCTCAATCCTATTCTCCTCAAGAATTATTCGCTGCCCTAGTTTGGCAACGCCGCTTCAATGAGTTTGACGGTGAGGAAGTGATTACGGATCTTGCCAAAAACTCGTCTTTATGGGCAAGTTTTATGTTCACAAAACCGATTTTTGCCCCCGACGAAAATGGTTTGAGCTTTGGCGGTGTGATTGATACGCTTCTGGCAATGGCAAACTATCGTCCAATGCCGGAAACCAGTATTCTTCGTTTTGTCGCTTATCCAGCAGATACACTCTATATTCTGGCAGAAAACCAAGACACAATCGTGTCTCAGCTTTTAGACTTAGGCAAAAAGTGGCGAGCTGACTCAGTAGATATAACGGATGGTACAAATGAAGACTACACTTGGCGACTCAAACGGCGACTGATGGCTCGATTAGAAGCTGGGGTTTCGGATCAGGAAATGCAACGCGATCGCGACGCGGTGGTGATGTCCTATTGGTGGGATTGAAGGTTAACCGAAGCTTTCCTTATCCCCTACTGTACAATAATTGAACAAGCAGACCTGATAGGAATAACGCGCTGGCAGAATGCTGGCTTAGATCATGGCTGATCCAAACTGGGAAACCCTGAAGACGTTTCTCCACCAATTGTTGTTGATTACTTTACCCAGCAACGAGGATGTATCTGTGGTGCATACGTTCCTGGCAGAGAACTCTGATAAGCTGAATGAGACGTTTGCCCTGGTGCTACAGGAATGGGCGATCGCAAGGTTGGCTGAATTGGATGATCGTCACAAGCCGGATCTGGCGAGACGCCTGCGGGGAATTAGTCAGTTTATTAACCAGTTTCCTGGCGGCGATCGCACGGATCATCTGGAAATTGTCCGCATTAGCTACGAAATTGCGGCTCAGGTTTTCACTCAGGCTGATGATCCCCAGGATTGGGCGGAAACTCACTATTATTTAGGGTTAATTTATTTAGAGCGGAATAAAGGCGATCGCATCAGGAACCTACGCCAAGCCATTCAACGATTGGAAGCCGCTTTAACCGTCTACACCGCCGCGTTTCCCGATCAACGAGCCGAGATAGAAACCCATCTGGAATGCGCCTACCTCGAAATTCGACAGCATGAGTCAATTGAACCCAGCCATCCTCGATTATCCTCGACCCCCGCATCGTCTCCGTCAGCAACTCCCCAAGTCAGTGAAGCCGACATCGCCGCGATTCAACCCCCTGCATTTCGGGCGATCGCTCAAAGCCTACTCGACGGGGAAAAGTTAACCGCTGTAGAAATTACTCCCGCTTCCCAGGAAAAGGCGGAACCCTTACCCCAGGATTTACCCCAGGTTCTCCACTACGCCTTAAATACCATTGGCATCAACTCTCTATGGTCTCATCAGTACGCCTCATTACAGGCGTTGCGTCAAGGAGGAGATATTTTACTCTCCACCCCAACAGCCAGTGGCAAAACTCTGGCGTTTCTTCTCCCGATTTTGGAAACCTGTTTGAGCAATCCCCACGCCACCGCCCTATTTATTTTTCCCTTAAAGGCATTGGCGGTGGATCAGTTGCGGCAAATTCACGACATTATTGACCTGATCCCGAAGTTTCAGCGGATTAATGTAGTGATGCTGACGGGAGATGTTCCCATGGCTGAACGGATTAAATTATTAGAACAATCACCGCAAATTATTTGTATCACCCCTGACTTACTCCACCATCAACTTTTTAAAGTTTTTAAACCACAATGGCAATCGTGGCAATTGTTTCTGAGAAATCTGCGTTATTTAGTGATTGATGAAGCCCATACTTATCGCGGTAGTTTTGGTGCCCACTTTGCCAATCTAATGCGACGATTACGATTAGCGATCGACCAAAGTGGTGGCGATTCCACTCAATTACAACATATCTTTGCCACGGCGACGATTGGCAATCCAGGGGAATTAGCCGAAACCTTTAGTGGAAGACAGGGAAATTTATCCCTAATCGAGAACAGTGGTGCAGCAACGGCGGCGCGGACAACCCTCTGTTTAGCCCCATCTAAGTATGCCAATATGGACTCTTGTGCGATTGTCCTATCTTGGTTAGAGCAAGGATTAAAGGGGATTGTTTTTTGCAATAGTCGCATTTCCCTAAAATCTCTCTTAAATCAAATCCAAGAACATCTAGAGCAACGGGGACAAGGCTATCTTAAATCCCAAGTCAGGATATTTTATGGTTCGCTGAAATCTCATCATCGTCGCCAAATTATTCAGCAACTGAGTGCGGGAGAAATTAGCATTATTCTGGCAACCTCAGCCTTAGAAGCTGGGATTGATATTCCGGAACTGGATTGTTGCTTACTGCGCGGTTATCCCGGTTCACTGATGCAGTTACGTCAACGTCAAGGAAGGGCGGGACGGAAAAGCCCTGGTTTAGTTATTTTTCTGCCCATTGCCCAAAACGCCTTGGATTATTTTTATGGGAATAACCCGGACTTATTATTAAGAGGTGAAGTTGAAAGTGCGGTATGTAATCCCGATTATCAAGTTTTCCTCAAACAACATTTACTTTGTGGGGCTTGTGAGAGTGGGATTCCGTTGGAGAAATTCTATCAGTATTTTGGTCAATCTGCCGCAGACATTGCTATTCAGTTGATGAATCAAAACCAGTTATCCCTCTCTCGCCACCAGCACTTGTGGACGAAACCTTATCCCCATAAAGACGTGCAAATGCGAGGAACGAACCATTTTACGGTGACATTAGTGGATCAACAGACGGGGGAAGAATTTGAGGAATTGGATGAAAAGCACGCCCAGCGAGAAGTCTTTCCTGAGGCAATTTATCAGCATCAGTCACCTTGGGGCGATCGGGTTTGGTATTCTTGTCAAAGTCTGGATTTGGAAAATCAACAGGCAATTTTAAAACCTCTAGCTGAAGATCCCCAGCAGTTAACTCGTGCGGAACAAGAAACTGAGATTGAACTCAAATCTTACTTAGCTGAACCGAAGATTTTGCCAACCAGAATTCCGGAAGGACGAATACGCCTAATTCTGGGTTGGGGAGAAATTACCGATTACGTTAATGGATATACACTCTACAGTCTAGAATACGACAAAACCTGCCAAAATTTTCAATGTCGGCGGTATCATACACCTGTCAAAGAAGCTCAATGTCCAGACTGTCGGCGCAGAACACGGTTTGCTGAAATCCAGAAACGGATTAAAACGGTGAATTTTGAGCAGCCTTATTTAACTCGACTGGAAGCACCTGTACTGCAAATTGAAGTTAATCAACCGATTCAGGACTATTTGACTCAACAGGTTAAAGGAATCAAACAAAAATTGGTTCAGCAGTATGGGAAGAATATTCCTAGTGACTATACCTGTCTTTGGTCTTGCCCGCCAGAACGGATTGCGTTACATTCTATTACCCACCAAATTAATTTGGCTGTACCCTTATTAATTTTGAGTGAGACTCAGGAGGTAAATAGTCTAATCGTGAACAAACCTAACCGTCAACACACCTTACCCACAATTGGCTATTGGTTTGATACAACCCCAGGGGGAAATGGGGTATCTGAGGCTATTTTTCATCGCTTCTGGGACTTTGCGTTCAAAGCTAAGGTGTTAGCAGCAGGGTGTGACTGTGATCAGGGTTGTCCTCGCTGTTTAATGCAGCACAGTTGTCCTGAAAGTAATGCGGCGTTGAACAAGAGTTTGGGACTGTCACTATTGGAAATTATCAGTCAGATGGAGACGTTACCTCTAACTTCTGAACGTTAGGATAAAAAGGCAGAAGATTGTACATTAGACTGCAACTTGGTATAAAACAACGGATGAGGGGATGGCAAAATTAGGGTATCGACCTGTCGCCATTGATTTATTTGCAGGTGTTGGTGGGTTTTCCTTGGGAATCGAACAGGCGGGGTTTGATGTGGCGATCGCAGTGGAAAAAGACCCGATTCACGCGGCTGTCTATAAGTTTAATTTTCCCCAGACTCATGTCTTGTGCGCTGATGTGACTGAGTTGACGGGAACACATATCCAGAAAGCCTTGCGGAATTGGTGCGATCGCCAAAAACGTCCGGTTCGGGTGAGCGATCGCGACAGGATGGACATAGACTTAGTATTTGGGGGACCCCCTTGTCAGGGATTCTCTGTCATGGGGAAACGTCAGGTTTGTGACAAACGGAACCTTTTAGTCTTTGAGTTCTGTCGCTTGGTCAAAGAACTCCAGCCTAGTTATTTTCTGATGGAGAATGTTCCGGGTTTAGGGTGGAAAAAATACCAAGACTTATTGAATCGGTTGCAATGGGAGTTTAACGCCGCCGGCTATGAGATAACTCAACCGATACAAGTCCTCAACGCGGTTAATTTCGGTGTACCCCAGCAGCGACAACGGTTATTTATATTGGGAAATCAGGTGGGAGTTAAACCTTTAACCTATCCTCAACCTCAATTGCAATCACCCTCTGAATTTTGTACCGTTCGGGATGCGATCGCGGATTTACCGAATTTAGATGATTTTCCTGAACTCCAAACCTCAGACTGGGTAGAACTGACATTCCCTCAGTTAAAATTACTCCAGGCATTAGCCATGCCTTACGTAGAAAAACTACGAAATATCATCAGCGATCCCTTTAATTTTTCCCATCCCCGCAAATGGAATCCATTCCTCTTAACCAGTTCTAAGCGAACCCGACACAATCCTGCATCAATTGAACGGTTTAATCAAACACTACCGGGTCAATTGGAAGCAATTAGTCGCCTACAACGCCTAGACTGGGACAAACCCTGCTACACTCTACGAGCAGGTACTGGATATGATCGAGGTAGCTATACCTCCCCCCGTCCCATTCATCCTAACTATCCACGGGTAATTTCAGTCCGAGAAGCCGCACGTTTACATTCATTTCCGGACTGGTTTCGCTTTCATGGGACGAAATGGCATGGATTTCGACAGGTAGGGAATGCTGTACCGCCACGACTCGGACGAGTCTTAGGTGATCAAATCATCGCCGCCTTGGGAGTTGAACCCTCGCCGCCAACCCTTACCCTCACCCTAAGAGACTCGCACCTATTAGAATTAGGTCAGGTCAAAGCATTTAAGTATTGGAAACAAAAGGTATAAGTAGGTGGGGACAATTAAAGTTAACGGCGGAGATTGTCATTCGTCATTCGTCATTTGTAAGGGTTTGAGGAGTATTTATATAACTGAACATAGTTAAGTTTATTTCCACCAACCTACTTAAGATATCCGTAGGGTGGGCATTGCCCACCAGCCTTAGGGAGTGTGCCATTCAGCTTAAGTTATAGTGTCACTCCCAATATTTTGTGATTTAGATCACCTAAAAAAGACAAACTTATCATAATCCTTCCTCAGGAAGCATCACTTGGCAACTCAATACTTATCACAATTTTGGTTAAGTCATAATCACTGACAATCGGCTGATTTGATCACGTTAAAAAATCGATAAGTTCTTTAATATATTTTATACAAGGAGAGATACACCACGTTGCCAAAGACCCAATGAAATCTGCTCAAGTTTGCTTTCCCAAATTTCCCGTCCAGCAAATTGCCCATCGCATTATTGATATGCGCCAAATTAGCTGGATTGATCAACAACTGTTTATGTCAGCCCTTTTATCGAAGCAGTCACTCTCAATGGAAGAGGAACACTTAGTTGAACGGATTTATGAAGGTTTACATCGGGGATGGATTCGAGTCGTTTAATAGAATGAATTAGGGCTTATGAATTATTTAGACTTAGCTTACTTCTCAAAGAGCGATGATGACGAATGACGATATTCACCGTTCACGTTAATTCTGTCCACCTACTTAGATTCGACCACTACCAATTTTGGGTAGAACTTCCTTTGCCCATAATTCATCAGAAATTTTAATTTGCTTGTCTTCAGGAACTCTTTGATTATATTGCTCTAATAACGCTGTAATAAGTTGAATATACTCTTTCAGTAAATCCCGAATTTCTTGTCTGGCTAATAAATTATAAGAATTTGATGTATTTTTTTTTGCACTGAATTGCCGAATTACAGGCGCATTGAATACGATCCAAAGAAATGGAGAATTAATAACTTCTTCCATCAATTCAATGAGTTCAGGTTGTAAAAATAAACAATATTTTTCCATAGTGCGGTTTAAGGAATCCTTAAACTGCGAACATTCACGTAATAGATAATCTGACCAATCCGCTTCAATTGCGCCCAATACAGGGGCTGGTTTGGAAAAATCTAGAAACGCTAATTCTTCAAAAAATGTATGATCAAATAAGTCAACGACTGTTTGATAATTTTTATCCGGTTTTTCGGCAATAGCCGCCTTAAACATATTAAAAAATAAATAAAAGTGACGCCTAAGCGGTCTCCTTAGTTGCAGGAATGCTACAGCTTCTAGTTTTCTACGTTGATTTTCTTGATCGATCGCAATGACCCGATCAATCGAAAAGACGACAATTAAAATGCCAGTAATTTCTGAGGCAATATCTAAAGAAAAGGATTTGAGCCAAGGATATTGACCCGAACTGATGAAATAAATGAAAAAGCAGCAGCCCAATAAGATAGGAAGTACAACATAAGGAGTTTTGAACGATTTTCTCATCTTATCGCCTGCTACTTTGCTTGAGCGTCCGGGTTATTGAGAAAAGATACTCTTCTATTGCAAGAAACCCTCTGCTGCTAATAATCCTACAGAAAAGAGTACGGTAGCCATTAGCGAAAAAACCATCATCATGCCAGAAGGCATAAAGCTGCGGGTGCGGAAAAGGCGAATAATAAAAACGATAAATAACACTAGAGAAATGAATGTGGCGAGTCCGAGTCCCATAATCGGGATAATCCGACAAAGCCACCAAGCCACCAAAAGTCCCAGACCACTACTGATACCCGAAATTAGGGATTTTTGGCTTTTGGCTTTGACATACCCGATTACGCCACCCACCAAAACGAGTAAAGCGTAGATTAAAACAAATCCGGTAATAATTGGCAATAAGTTGTTCATGTTAGGAAAATTTTGCTGGATATCAAGACTGACGATCCACTAATTTATCGTATTAATTATACTCTAGTAGCGCTACCTGGGAGGAGGCAGAAGGGTGCTTACGGATACCTTCTTGTTTCAGCCGTAGAACGTCTTAACCTGGAGGGCGACAGCTATATCTGCTTTGTCGTCTAGGGTTAACGGGTGAGTTGCTTCCGCCGCGCTATTCTAGTAAATCACACAAAAACGACTGCCCTTTACGGCAGCCCAATCCCCCGCCTCCCGTCTTCATCAGACGGGGGAATAGCTTTTCCATGACTCTATTAGGCTTTTACTTTGAATGAGTTTAGAGGGAAGAACCGTTAGAGTGGTCGTTGTAATGGGATTGCCCATGCCAATTCATGGTGTCAGTCATATTATCTTCTAGTTCCATGCGTTGTTCCATGCGACGCAGAAAATAGCCCGTCATCATCGCCGAAGCCAACAATCCAGCTAAGTTTTCGCGATCTGTGGTAACTTGTACATTGAAACTCTCAGACGGAAGCATACCCACCAGTCCTTGGACATTCTGGGAAATGATTTGCTGAATTTCCGGGCTGGCAGATTTGGCAACCTGGGACAGCACATCGGGGGATTGGTGTTGGAGATAGCTCAGGAGTTGGTTGGTTGCGTCATCTTCAGGGGGAGAATTGAGGAAGTCAGAGTTAAATACCATTAGAAATTAAAAGATGTGACTTACTTGTTTCTACTCTAAACGATTGTACTAGCTACCGACTTGGTGCTTTGGTTAAACAGTCCTAGTTCTTAAGGAAGAAATTCAGGATTGTGCTTGGGGCTGAAGGATAAGATCAGGTGAAGTGGTGCTTAGGATTGAGAGGATGTGCGTAGGGACGGTAGGAGGTTATCGAGTTCAAAGTGTTGATGAAATTTATTGGTGACTTGCAACCAGTAGGAACGACCATCAGTTTGTCGGCGTCTGCTGACAAATCCGAGGGAGATGAGTTCTTGAACATGCTGATAGGCACCACTACCGCGTAAGTCGATCAGTTCAGTTTGAGCAATAGGTTGTTTGATTGCGATCGCCGCTAAGGTTCTCAATGCTCCTACACCTAATTCAGCAGGCACTAGACTTTGCATTAACGTAGCAAATGAAGCCCGTAACTGCAAGCTATAGCCCTTTGGTGTCTCGACGACTTCTAGGGCGCTGTCTCGATAGGCATAGTCTGACATCAGTTCAATTAAAGCATCTTCTACCGCCGAGCGATCGCATCTGGCGCACTCAGCAATTTCCGTCAGGGACAAAGGTTTGCCCTTTAAGTATAGAATCGCTTCAATTTGGGTCGCTAGACGAGGCATTGGGGACGTTTTGAGTGTTGAATGTGTAGGGGCGGGTTTAGGGAATTTGCTCAAGCTGTTGACGATAACTTGGGTTCAAAACCCGCCCTTACCGAGTGTTGAGTGATGAGGGATTAAGGATTGGGGATTAGGGATTGGCAAGTACCGAAATGCTCATCAATCGAGTTGTCGTCCCGTCAGTTCCACAAAGATATCTTCTAAATTTGAGGGACGAACCATCATACCCGTTTTATCCGGTAAGCTGTCAAGGTAGGCATTGGCATCATCTAGAGTGGGAAAGAACTTATACTCGAAGCGATCGCCAATTTGTTTCATCAGCAACCCTTCGCCATGGTTAGCTTTCAGTTGTTGCAGGGTTCCCAGTTCAATTAGCTTACCACAGTCCATAATACCGATGCGTCCCGGCTGACTTGCCCCATACGCATCACACAACACCTCCACCTCGTCCATATAATGCGTCGTCAGCAGCATAGTCATCCCTTGGCGGTTTAAATCCCGAATAATTTCCCACAGGCGGCGACGGGTTTGGGGATCAAGTCCCACCGTGGGTTCATCTAAAAATAGAATTTTGGGTTGGTGGAGTAGCGCCCTAGCAATTTGCAGGCGACGCTTCATCCCACCGGATAGGGTTTTCACGGGCGAATCCCGCCTTTGGGCTAATTCTACGTACTCCAACCACTGGTTAATTAGGGTTTGCCGTCGGGGATTGGTAATGTGGTGCAAACGTCCGTGGAGTTCCATATTCTCCCAAACGGTCAGGTCGTTATCAACGCTGGTTTGTTGCAACACGACACCGATATTTTGCTTAACTTCAGCCGGTTGGCGCACCACATCGTAACCCGCAATCTCAATTTGCCCTTCAGTGGGTCGGGTTAAAGTGGTTAACATGCGAATCGTCGTCGATTTCCCCGCACCGTTAGGACCGAGTAGACCAAATATCTCTCCCGATTCGATAGTGAAGGAGAGGTCATTAACCACAGGAATTTTATCGTAGGTTTTTTGGACGTGTTGGACACAAACAGCAGAGGGCATTCGGTCTGACTCATAGTAGGACAACTTTACATTTCATCATATCTTCGTCCCACACAATATCGTAATCAACGCCGAAGTAATTATGGATTAAGCGATCACGCATTCCCGCGATCGCACGCCATTCAACGGCATTCAATTGTGGTATAGTTCTGACTTAGTGTATCGGGTAGTTGTTTAACCGCTTCGCCAGTGACTTCACTTATACTTGAAAACGATAAAATGCAGATTGAGAACTGTTGCGTGGAGGATTAGGTTCGGAACGCTGACCCCTGTGAATTTCTAGCATTCCTAGAGTTACAACTTTATGGACATAGTAATCCAAGGCGCTCACAGCTAGAACTAGAGCAGCTCTCAAAATATCTGACAAATCTAGGGCAGGAGTGGATTGAGCCTTGACAGAGTTGTGAATAGAAATCAGATCTCGAACACGAGCAATGCTGATTCGGAATTGATCAAGCGCTGACTGCATAGGAAGGAGAAGTGAGTCCTATAATCTTATCGGCTAAATCCGAAAATGTGCTTTCAAATTGTTCTTGCTTCTCTTGAGCCTTTTCTAAAACCTTGCCCTGCCATTTAGCAGAACGTAATTGCTCAGGTGTCAAGGCATAGACGGGTGTTTGATGCTCCTGTGACAGAGCGATTAAACTATTAAATTCGGGAATTTTCGTAAGAGTGTAACTTTTATCAATACCATTCTCCCTATAAAGTTGTTCAGGAAGCATCATGTTATTTTGCCTCAGAACGGGAATCAAATTTTTAGCAATGTCCTGTTCAATTCTTTGCATCCATGTTTCAAGAGCAGCAGTTTCCTTGCCGCGAATGATCCGGGATTTTTGAACAATAATACCTAAAAAGCGTAGTGTAATGTCAGAAAATGGATAGGAGGATTCTTTCAAGATAGGAAGCGAACTAGCCTGTTTAGCCCAGGCGTACCATTTGGGTAGAACTTTAGCTAATGAATCAATTGCCATTACCGAAAAGAAATCGGCAGTAGTAGGCACGATAAAAAAGTCACTGGTCATTAGTAAATTCTGATTAATTGCTCCTAAACTCGGACTCATATCAATCAAAATGTAATCTGCAGTAAACTTTTCAGCCGTTTTATTCAATAAATCTGTAATAGAGCCGGGTAAGTTTTTGAGAGCCTGAATTGAGCCACTTAGCTCTTGAGCAATTCTCAACGTGGCTTCATATTCTGCAAAACCCACATGACCAGGCAGTAAAAACAGTCGCTCTTGTCCCTCAATGGGAATGCAGTCTACTGCCTCAATAGCTCTTGGCTGTGACTCAAATGCTGGTGCTAGCCCTGTTCTAATATTTGAATGGGTATTGTAAATCCTCTCAATTCTTGCCTCGTCGCTCTCTGTTCCTTGCCCTAAAGCCATACCCGTTAGGTTACACTGGGGATCGGTATCGACAAGAATTACTGTTTTTCCCTTTGAGGCAAGCATCCAACCAAGATTAAATGTGGTTGTAGTTTTGCTAACTCCGCCTTTGTGATTAAAGAGGGCTATTTTTTGAACCATTGCACTTACTATTGCCTCTTAGTCCTCCAACTTTAGACTTTAGTATAGCGTAAGCCTGACTTTTCCAAACTTACTCTGCCAAACTGTTAGTTTAATCGCTTATCTAGTTTGCAAACTTGACTCAATTGGATAATCCTTTGATACTGGAATTGGTTCTACCAGCGATAAGCCCAACAAGCGCAGACTCCAACGCTCAAACCAAGGTACAGATAACCCCCATCGCATCTTGGTTAAGAAAAATTGCTCAAAGGCAATCTTCAACCAGCTTACCCAACGACCCCGTTTTGCGATCGCACGTCGCCGTTGACCGGTTTTCGGATTCGGTAAAACGGGATCAGCTAAGAAGACAATTCCTGTATCACCAAAATCCGCCATACAAATCGCTGCCAACGTTGGCGTTACTGGTGTCGCTTGAATCACACCCAATTCTCTGGCAATATTGTGCGCCACCGCCATCCCCATCGCCTCCGCCATTTGCCCCGTTTTTGGCACACCGATAGGCAAAGGTGTCTTTTCCGGTGGCGATAACTGCACCACTACACCCGCACTATAAATAGAGGGAAATGAAGGATGCTGATACGTCGGTAATACAGGTAGAAAACCCTTCTCATCACTCAACCCAGGGACATCTCGGACAAAGCTTGGTCCCCGGAACGGCGGTAGCAGCATGGCGTAATGGAAGGGTAGCCTATGACCCTCTGCTAAGGTGATCTGATGCGGATGAATAGCAGTAATTTCAGCCTTCTCAATCACCTCAATCTGCCGTTGACGCATTAATTCAGTTACCAATTCTGCCGAATCTGCCATACCCCCAATTCCCAAATGACCTGCATAGGGTTCTGGGGTGACAAACGTAATCGGTACTTGTTCTCGCAATCCTTGTCGCCGCAGTATCCAATCGGCTAATAGGGCAAATTCATAAGCCGGTCCCATACAACTCGCACCCGGAACCGCCCCCACCACCAAGGGTCCGGGATTTTCCAGAAATGTCGCCCACGCTTGTTTTGCCATTAAAGCATGGTGAGGATTGCACACCGATTGGGTGTAACCGCGATCGGGTCCTAATCCTGGTATGGTATCTAGGGCTAATTCCGCCCCGGTAGCAATCACTACATAGTCATAATTAATAGACCTGTCTCCCACCCTTAACCATTGAGCGTGGGGGTCAATACCCGTTACCTTACCTTGAACAAACTCAATTTGACGGGATTTAAGCACAGAAGCAATATCTACTTGAATTCGCTGGAGTGGAGTTAAATTAAACGCCACCCAAGGCAGAGAAGGAGTAAACGTAAATTTAGGTTTGTCACAAATTAACGTAATTCGGTGGACATGAGGCAGGAGATGCCGCAGTTCGTAAGCAGTGGGGAGTCCGCCAATACCCGCACCGATTACCACAATATGAGCCATGATTACACCATTATTTCTTAAAACTATACAACTTTGTAACTATATTTACAATTTATCGGGATTGAGTAGCCCCCGGCAACGCGAGATGCCAAAACGAAATCCCTGTACCCTGTAGGGGCGACCCGCTTGCCATCCGTGTCAACTTAAGCTCAACCCCTCACCCCCAGCCCCTCTCCCACGCCGGGGAGAGGGGAGCAAGAGCATCCGATCCCCCTTCTCCCCACGGTGGGAGAAGGGGTTAGGGGATGAGGGGAAAATGTTGAGCAGTAGATAGACATAGCTGAAAACCTTGCCAGCATTGGTTTTCGACCTTAAGTTGATACCAATGCCCGCTTGCATCAATCCCCAACTAGCGTCCATTCAATCGGTTCGGGTTGCCCTCTACGAAGCATCACCAGCACCTGAAGCAAATTAAGCAAACCTCAAAATTACTTGACTAAATAGTAGGATAGTTATTAAGCTAAATAACAAGTCGTAAATTTTTTTGACACAAATCGGAGGATATCCATGGAAGACAGTCTATCGATACAAAGTCCCTCAATGTCTCGGCGACAGCTACTCAACTTCCTCACCGGAGCAACCATCGCCGCCACAGCCAGCGCCGCCCTTTATCCAGCCGCTAAATTCTTTGTCCCACCTCAAGAAGGGGGCGCCGATGGTTCGATTATCGCCAAAGATAAATTAGGTAATCCCATCCCCGTGTCCCAAATCGTCGCGCAAGGAACAGGCGCCCGTGCCTTGGTTGCAGGTTTGGCAGGTGAACCGACCTATTTAACCGTTACCGACGAGAACACCTTAGACTCAATCGGCATTGTCGATAACTGTACCCACTTAGGTTGTACCTTTCCCTGGAACAATATCGACCAACAATTTCAATGTCCCTGTCACGGGTCTCGTTATAGTCCCGATGGTTCCGTTGTTCGAGGTCCAGCTGACCGTCCCCTGAAGCTGGTGCAGGTCAATATCGAAGGCGACTACATCCGCATAGCGCCTTGGACGAAAACTGATCCCCGCACTGGGGAAACACCGTGGTGGGTATAAACTTTAATCATTTTGTCTGATACCAATTTTGTATGATGTTGCACTTTTACCCCACCGCCTACGGCACCTCCCCTTGCTAAGGGGAGGTTGGGAGAGGTGAATGAATATTAAGTGCCATGTTACGAAAAAATGGTATGAGATTTTGTTGCATTTCTGACGTTCCTATAGACTTTCGGTCAAAAATGTCTATGGAAACAGTAACACTATTGAGTTTTAACTTGAATTGGGAATAAATTATGAATTCTGTCTCCTCTTTCTCTCCTTCTGTCAAAGACTGTTCTCCCCAAGAATTTGTCCAATCTGCAAATCAGCCTTTACTTATCGATGTCCGCAGTGGGTTTGAATATGCCATGGGTCACGCTCCCAGCGCAATTAACCTCAGCTTACCCCGCATTCTAATCGGCATGATTCCGATGTTTCGCCGCTGGGTTTTACCGCAGTGGTTCCAAGATTTATCCAAAGATAAACCCATTGCCGTTATTTGTTTAACCGCCCATCGCAGCCCTATTGCTGCCAAACAACTGGCTAAAGCGGGTTTTGCTCAGGTGTTTAACATCACGGGCGGCATGGTGGAATGGCGACAGTTAGGCTTAGAGATTCAAACCCATTCTTAAGTGGAATGGGACGGAAAACTTGCCTATAATATCAGCAAAACACTTGATATAATGTAGGGTGGGCATTGCCCACCAGCATACCATTCAGTGGAATTTTTATTCAGTGAATCGTTGACAATAAAGCCACATAATGTTAATTTGCTGCCTGAGAATTTTCCTAAGTTTAAATAGTGAATCGTTATGATCTTAAAAATACAACCCTGTTCAAACTGGTATAAACAGTTATTTGCTTGGGGAATGGCAAAAGCCAACTCAGCCGATGAAAATGCTATTCAATTGCAAAATTGCAGTAACCATTCTACCCTAGCTCAACTCAAACAGGCTTTATTTGCTGACTTGCAGGGTAAGGTTGTAGAAATTGGACCAGGGGCTGGGGCGAATTTGGCGTATTATCCCACTGACATTCATTGGATAGGTGTTGAACCAAATCCCTTTATGCATTCCTACCTGGAACAGGAAGCCCAGCAGGTTGGGTTGAACCGGATTGATATAAAAAGTGGGTCGGCTGAACGGATTGATGTTGATGATAATAGTGTGGATGCTGTTGTCAGTACCTACGTTCTCTGTTCCGTCAGCAATCTTTCTGCAACCGTACAAGAAATTCGGCGAATTCTCAAGCCAGGAGGTCGCTTTTTGTTTGTTGAACATGTGGCGGCTGAATGTGGCAGTTGGCAACGGCGGATTCAAGGGAGTATTGAGCCAGTTTGGAAAACGCTGTTTGATGGGTGTCGCCCGAATCGGGAAACCGGACTGGCGTTAGAAAAAGCGGGATTTGAAAATATAAATTATCAACAGTTTCAGGTTCCTTTTCCAATTGTTAGTCCTCATATTTCTGGAGTGGCTACTAAAAGTAGAGATGTGTCATAACAGAATTTCGTAGGGTGGGCATTGCCCACCAACATAAAAATAACTTTGGTTTCATTCTCAGTTCTCTAGAATTATTACAACCATGCAACTCACGAAAAAAAGTCTGCCTGAACGTCTGAATCATATTTATGATGCGATTGTCGTTGGTGGTGGCGCTGGTGGACTTTCCGCTGGAATTTACCTACAACGATTTCGCCTTTCGAGCTTAATTATTGATAAAGGCAAAGCTCGCTCATTCTGGATGCAAGAATTGCACAATTATTTAGGCTTACCACCGGATACTCCGGGTCGCGTTCTGCTGCAACAAGGGAAACAGCATTACACGTCGTTAAATGGCGATATGCTGAATGGTTATGTTGAGGAAGTGGTGGATGAGGGAGATAGGTTTGCCGTGCGGGTAAAGGTGGGTCGTAAAAATAGTATTTACCCCGTATTCCGCTCGAAATACTTAATTGCTGCGAGTGGCATTATCGACAATTTACCCCCTTTGGAGGATATGCAAAATGTCTTTGATTATGCAGGATATAATTTACACGTCTGTATGGTTTGTGATGGCTACGAAATGACAGATAAACAATGTGGTTTCATTGCGGGTAGTGAAGCCAGTATTGAAGAAATGGTGTTTAATCTCAGTTGGTTTACCCCTTATATCACCGTGTTCACTCATGGACTGTTTGCGGTGAGTGACTCAATGCGTTCTCAACTGCACAATCATGGTTATCGTTTGGTGGAAACCCCGATTAAGAAATTTCTGGGTGAAAATCACCAGATGACGGGAGTTGAGTTAGTAGATGGGTCAATTATTCCCTTAGAAACCGGATTAATTTCTATGGGGTCACGCTATCACAATACTTATCTCCAAGGATTCAATTTAGATGTCAAGGGTAGTAATCTGATTACCGATAAAATGGGGCGGACGTCTCACCCGCGAATTTTTGCGATTGGAGACTTAAAGGTGGGGTTAAATCAAGTGGTTGTGGCGGCTGGAGATGGTGCTTTAGCAGCGACTCAGATTTGGCGAGATATTCGTCGGGAATCCGGTTCTCGCCGCTGGGAGGAAAATCTAGCGGTTTCTGTTTAATGAGCCGGAAGTCAATAACCAAAGCCTTGAGCAATGGTGCATTACTACAATTGCCCAAAATCAACAAACGAAAAACAACTCAATTAAGGATCAAAATGATGAAAAGTAAAAAAATGATATCAGGATTAATCCTGGGATTATTACTGGTTTTAACTCTGCTAGGTGGTGTATTTTTGCCTAAATCTGCCCTAGCTGCCGTAGAATCTAAGGTGACGAGTCCACCTAGCGCAGAAGTCTATACAGCAGTCGATCAGTTGCTGAATTCGCTACCACGAGATTACTACACAGTAATGCAGGTAAAGCAGTTAAAGAACAAGCTCAAAAAGCGGGATAATGTCGTATTGGTTGATGTGCGAGAACCGTCGGAATATGCTTCAGGACACATTCCTGGCGCTATTAATATTCCCGTGCGATCGCTAACCAAAAATTTGGCTAAAATTCCCACGGATAAACCTGTAATTTTATACTGTTCTAGTGGGCATCGCACGGCAATTGGTATGACGGCGTTGCGGTTGTTAGGGTATACGAATGTTCGCAGTTTTCCTCCCAGTATTAATGGCTGGAAGGCGGCTGGCGAACCGTTGGAAAAATAAGCCTGTTTAATTCCTTGAATTACCCTAATACCCTAATAGGAATAATAAGTATCTTAGACTACGGGAGACAGCGATCTCCCTAAGTCATTCCCTTCTCAGAGTCGGCAAGGCGAAAGAAAGCAGATACACCCTGCCTTATTCAAGACCCTATATAAAATGCAGATGACCCTCTAAACCTTTGACGAAATAACGGCTCATTTTGTGTCATTGGTGGCAATAAATTTTAAAAGGAATGGTACGCTCAAGCCAGGTTTGTCGTTGCACTTTATACCCAGCTTGGAATAGAGGCTGGGGGTGAGGGCTGTTACCTCGCCAATGTCTTCACCGTCAACACCTGCGGCGGTGTGGAATCGGGTGGATAAATAAATTTGACGTTTACCTTTCGCTGTTCCCCTGGCGCTAAATTTAACGTAACTAAGGGGTCAGACGGTTGTCCGCGACGCTGAACTAAATGCACATAGCGTGTCTGACTTTTCCCTTGATTATCTTCATAACTGATCCGAACCGTTCCCCGAAAAAAGACCTGATCAACGGTTGGATTCAAAAACAGTAATTTATCTGTACCTGCCTCATCTTTTAACGGTGTTTGCATTGATACCGTTACTGTTTGCAATTGACTGGTCGTATTTTTCAGGGGTAACGTTAGATTATATTCTACGCCATAATTACTATGAGCATAATAAGCCGTGTCCGGATAACGGACTAACATCGGCGCACTTTGAATTTGACCTGTATTCAACGTGATTAAATGGAGCGTTCCTAAGACATAGGAAAATGCCTCACCGGGTTGGGGAAGGCTCAAATTATCCGATTCTAAGGTATCTGTAATCTTTGCCAACCATTCTGTTCCTTGGGACACCCCAGCGACTCGTCCAAATACCGTCGGTTCTCTAGGCGGGTCAAGGGGGGTTGGTGTAAGATTACGGGGTTTGGCTAATTCCCCTTCGACTAACAAGGTTTGCCATTCCGCTAATGTCGGGGCGCGGTATGTACCATTCGAGTTTTGCGGTGCTTTCATGGCTAAATTGGCAACATAAACTGAACCATTACTGCTTAACCGCATCATCGTGGAACGTCCATTGGATGCAGGTGCGCGTTGGATAGGAATTGGTTGATTCATCAACAGTTGAGTTTGCCCTGCTGCTAATACCAATTGTGCCGGAAACCCATCCTGACGAATCCCCCGCAGTACATCACTCATCGTGCGACTACCGGGTCCTGAATAAATCTTACCATTGGGATTATCTACTATATCGGGTAAGTCAATAAATGGTGCATCGGGAGTACTTAAATAACTCGCCGCTTGCAAAACCTCAACCGTTACGGGTTTATCGGTGGGATTGTGCAGCAGTAATCCCTGATAAAGGGGACGAGTTTCTGCTTGAGTTTCTGCCCTAGCGATATGATGGGTAAAAATATCGAAACGTCCTTGAAAGGGAAAATTCAAATGGGCAGAAGGAATGCGCTTTCCGGTTAGGGAAAATGTGGATAACAAAATTCCTTCGCTTCTGACTAATTCGGGATAATTACTATTAAATGTGGGAACAGAATTCAGTCCTCCGGGTAATGTCCGCACCTGTTGGGGATGAATTTCAACCCCAGCAATATACTCAGGCGGAACCGCATAAATATTTAACGCCCGACATAATAGCGCCGCTACTTCGCCCCGAGTCGCCCGTTCATTGGGGCGAAGTTGTCGTACTGTAGGATAATTCACCACCAGAGTATTTACCGCCGCCGCCGCGATCGCATTCCTGGCGTATCCTGGAATACCAGAGGCATCTTGGAAATACTGTCCCACGGTAGAGTATGGATTACTGGGAATGCTGTAATTCTTCGCCCCCGCCAAAACCCCAATCGCTTGCACACGGGGAATCGGTTGACTGGGTTGAAAAATCCGCCCTGGATAACCCGCGAAAAATTCCCGTTGATAAGCGTCTTGAATTGCCCGATATGCCCAGTGACGCTGTGGTACATCTGTAAACGTAATCCCACTGCGTTTAACTTCGGCGTCGGGAAAGGCATTCAGCATTAACACCGCAAATTCTGCCCGGGTAATCGAACCATTGGGGCGAAACGTGCCATCTGGATAACCCGTGACTAGGTTTCGAGATGCCATCTGGTTAATGCAATCCTTTGCCCAATGGGTTTGGATATCGGGGAATGCAGTAGCCTCGGTGGTAATCAGGCTACCACAGAAGGCAAGGAGAAGCGATTGAGAGATAGAGACGTAGAAACCTCTGGGCATGAATTAGGGGTTCGGGTTAACTTATCGTCGTTGAAGCATTTTTGGCAGAATTTGTTTCTGCGATTGTTCATGGTTCATTGGGAATCATCTCCCTCATCTCCCTCATCTCCCTCATCTCCCCCAGCTTCCCCTACACACCCAGAGGAAAAATTTTTTTTCGGCATGGGCTTGACAAATCCATAGATCTTCGTAACAATGGAATTCGGCTCGGAAATTGGGACTGTAGTTCAATTGGTTAGAGCACCGCCCTGTCACGGCGGAAGTTGCGGGTTCGAGCCCCGTCAGTCCCGTAAAATGCTTAAAGAATATAGGTCTAGTTAGCACAGAATGTAATGCCTACTCACTCAACCGCTACGGGGTGAGTTCTATTCGCAGTGAATTCAATGGCATTATCGCTTGTCTTAACCCCTCTACTGGCAACATCGAGATTTCTAGCTGAATTACGATGTTTTAATAATATAATTTTCGATAAATTATAATAGGATACTCAAGGTGTTATGTCGCCATTCACGGGTTATGACTCAAGCACTTATCCAATTTTCCATGAATGTCTTCAACGGTATTTTCCAGGTGCATTACCTATGGAAGATTACATGAAAAAAACTTTCCATTGTTTAAAAGCCCTGGGTTTTGAAGATGAAAATACAATGGGACTGGCAGCACTCTGTCGGGACGAAATTACTGATCCGTTACTTAATGAAGTCGTTAAATACTGGGGAAAAACTTTTAATTGTTGTAGTCTTGCTGGGTTCGTGATGATGGGAAAAACGGGTTTAGCCGCCGCAACCAACCACGTTCCGATTTTCGACGGAATACGCCGCTTTACGTTTTTAGCCATGCCTCATATTGCGATTTCTAAAGATGGAGAAATTGGCAAGGTTTATCGAGAAGGCATCCACAAGGCGTCTCATGCCTGTGGTGCATTAGAAGCGATTGTCAACGAGTTAGAATCAGGACGTATTAACCTGAAAATGGATATCGAGGATCTGGAACAATCTATTATCCGACAAAAAATACTGTCCACTATAAATTATGGAGACAAACCGAATTTAGTTGAGATGACTAAGTTGGCTTGTCAGATTATTTCTGATGATGTAGAAACCCTCTTGCATACCTTAGATTCTTCTATATTTAAGTATGCGGTGATGACGGGTATTCAAATTCATGGTCCTATGGATACGAACTGGATCTATCCTCATAATTTTTATGTGGTGGGTGCAGATTTACCAGGAGGCAAAAAAGTTATTGAAGTGGTTTGAAAAAGAAATTCGGGGATGGGTGAGGGAGTGTTTAGCACCTGATAATTAGCAAAGGTGGGTGATTATCCCTACTTTATCCGTGGGTAAATCACCCTCAAGTCAGCGCCAACGACAACTGAGCGCCGTTCTACGCTACAATAAATAGCTGGAAAATACTTAGCCAACCCTACCACCAAAGATTGATCTTGTGACTGTTAGAGTCCGCATTGCACCGTCTCCCACCGGGAATTTACACATCGGTACCGCCAGAACCGCCGTATTTAACTGGTTATTCGCCCGACACCACGGGGGTCAGTTTATTCTACGCATCGAAGACACCGACCAGACGCGATCGCGTCCCGAATATACCCAGAATATCTTGGATGGACTCACCTGGTTAGGACTCAACTGGGATGAAGGACTTGTTTTTCAATCGAAACGGTTTGACCTTTATCACCACACCATTCAAACCCTTTTAGATAAAGGGTTAGCCTATTACTGTTACACCACAGAAGACGAACTCAAGGCACTCCGGGACGCCCAAAAAGCCCGGAAAGAAGCCCCTCGCTACGATAACCGTCACCGCAATCTCACCCCCGAACAACGCAGCGCCTTTGAAGCGGAGGGACGACAACCCGTGATTCGGTTTAAGATTGACGATAATCGCGAGATTGTCTGGAATGACCTGGTGCGCGGTAAACTCACCTGGAAAGGCAGTGATTTAGGGGGGGATATGGTAATTGCCCGCGCTGCATCCCAAGGTGAAATTGGTCAGCCTCTCTACAATCTAGCGGTAGTGGTTGATGATATGGATATGAAAATCACCCATGTCATCCGAGGGGAAGACCACATTGCCAATACTGCCAAACAGATATTACTGTATGAAGCCCTCGGCGCAACCGTACCCGAATTTGCTCACACGCCATTAATTCTGAATCCCCAGGGGCAAAAACTGTCTAAACGCGATGGCGTGACCTCGATTTCTGAGTTTCAGAATATGGGGTTTGTACCAGAAGCCATGGCAAATTATATGACGTTACTGGGTTGGTCACCACCGGATTCAACCCAGGAAATTTTCACCCTAGACGAAGCCGCCCAACAGTTTAGTTTTGATCGGGTGAATAAAGCGGGAGCAAAGTTTGACTGGGATAAACTAGATTGGCTCAATAGTCAATATCTGCACAAAAAATCACCATCAGAATTAGTCGAGTTACTGATTCCCTATTGGCAAGAAGCTGGGTATGAGATTGACCCGGAAAATAATCGCCCTTGGTTAGAACGATTAGCGGCTGTGATTGGTCCGAGTCTGACCCGCTTACCAGATGCGGTGGAGATGACGCGGCTGTTCTTTACCGACTCGGTTGAGTTGACCCCAGATGCAATTGAGCAACTTAAAAAAGAAGGGGCTACAGATGTACTGAACGCGGTTTTGGAAGCCTTAGACAATACGCCAGAATTCAGTCCAGAAACCGCAGGACAAATCATCAAACAGGTAACAAAACAGCAAAAAGTTAAGAAAGGGTTAGTCATGCGATCGCTGCGGGCTGGACTTACGGGTGATGTCCATGGTCCTGATTTAATGGAGTCTTGGGTATTGCTGCATCAGAAAGGACAAGATAAATCCCGTTTACAGCAAGCTTTGAGTAAGGTGTCATCGTAAGCTGTTTGGCATTTAAATCTTAATGTCAATAATGGTGAATTGTAGTGTGAGCATCTTGCTCACTATCTATACCCAATAAACATTTGGGAATCTTCAAAACTCTGAATATCCCGTAGGGTGGGCACTGCCCACCCTACTAGGCTGGCAAGCTTAAAGTTGTGGGTAAAATTTTTCTGGATAGCTACTCTCATAAGGGTTTGGCGAAAATACTTGACCACTGTTTTAACCTTGCCAAGCTACTACGGTATATCGAGTTTCGGCGATCTCAAAATGCTGATTTGAGTACCATTCCTTTTGGGATAAAGAGCGGGTTTTCGTGGAACGGTTATCGGTAGATAGGCAAAATTAAACGGCTTGCACCCACCTCTATAACTCTGCTTTCAGACACGCCCTGATTGCTTGTACAGTATCAGAGGTAGCCAAAAACTCTGTCCATGTTTAATTCCCTTTTCTCGTTCAAACCCAATCAACGTTCCTATCGCTCTAGGTTTAACCCCACACAACTGCTGCTGCTGTTGCTGTTGTTACTCGAAGCACAACTTGTCACCCAACCCACCCCAGTCACGGCTCAAACGGATGCGCCGACAACGGTTGAACCCTCCCCGGATACAGCGCCGACAATTTGTCCGGCTGATCTCAAAGCCTCCATCAACGCGATCGCCAATCGTCCTGAATTTGATTATGCTCGTTGGGGTATCTTGATCCAACCCCTATTCTCAGACACACCCTTATATAGTCGTGAACGCGATCGCTATTTTATCCCCGCCTCTAATCTCAAATTATTCACCACCGCCGCCGCTTTATCCCAACTCGGTGCTAACTTTCGCATTCGCACCTCTGTTTATGGCACCCCTTCAAATGGAACGATCACCCAATTACGAGTCATTGGGCGAGGTGATCCTAGCTTAAATACGGATCAGTTAAAAGACTTAGCCCAACAGCTTCGGCGTCAGGGGATTCGGCGGGTGGATCAACTGATTGTCGAAGATCGTTATTTTAGTGAACCCACGGTTAACCCAACCTGGGAATGGTCAGATATTCAATTTTATTATGGGACTGCTGTCAATAGTTTAATTCTCAATGAAAATGCGGTATTACTAACCTTAACTCCTCAAAACGTCGGACAACCCCTCAACGTTACTTGGGCTGATCCCATTGCGGAAAAACAATGGCAGATTGAAAATCAAACCGTTACCACTGAAGCCGAACCAGCGGAATCAATTAATATTTCTGGGGTGCTGGGTAAACCATTATTACGAATACGTGGTCAATTAGCAGCGGATGCAGGACTTTGGTTAACGGCGGTGGCAATTCCTGATCCGGGGGACTATTTTCTCCAGCATTTCCGTCGGGCGTTAGCGGATTCTGGAATTCAGGTGGAACGAGGGTTGGTGACGACTGAACCGAATTTTCAAGAAGACACTGAATTAGCGGCGGTAGACTCTCCTCCCCTGAGTGAATTGATTACTGAAACCAATCAGCAAAGTAATAATTTGTATGCAGAAGCATTATTGCGATCGCTAGGTGTGACTGACAAAGAGGCGGATGAGTCAACGGCTACGGCTGGACGGGAACAGATTAGAGCGAGTTTAGCAGAATTAGGGGTTGAACCGGAATCCTACGTCCTTGCTGATGGTTCAGGATTGTCTCGCCACAATCTAGTAAGTCCCACGGCTATTGTACAAACCCTACAGGCGATCGCCCGAACTCCGATGGCACAATCCTATCGCGATTCCTTAGCCGTGGCTGGGGTAGAAGGAACACTACGACAGCGCTTTCAGAATACCCCAGCCCAAGGTCGAGTGTATGCTAAAACGGGAACCATGACGGGCGTGTCGGCACTTTCCGGCTATGTGGAGGTTCCCGATTATCAGCCGTTGGTGTTTAGTATTATGGTGAATCAATCCAATCAATCAGTGAGTACAATCCGTCAAGCCATTGATGAAATTGTGGTTTTGCTTTCGCGGTTGCGTTCTTGTTAAAAGAGGGAATAGGGAACAGGGAACAGGAAATTCTAGTGTTGTAACAAATCTGGGTTGGCTACCGCCGTAATAACCCAGTCCGCGTAGGCGGACTTTGTTTGTGTAGCAGCGATTTTAATCGCCCTAGCTTTAGAATTTGGCTAACCGACTCGTGGCGTAAAGATCATGATATTCGGTATAAAACTTGCCACTTCTAACTTCTCGACGTATAGGTTTACCTGTCCAAATTTCCACAGATATCCAATCGCCGCTTTGTTTAAGTTGAAAACCGTCTTCACCTGGAATCAGGTCATCAAAAATAATTGACCAGTGGGGCGGTGAAATTTCCCAGGCTTGAGGCGGAATAATGCCCTCTTGTTTGCGATTTCGATCATAAATGGGGATAATCGTTTGGGGATTGAACCCAACCCGCGTCACAATTGGATTAACACAGCGACCTTCACGAGTCACAAACTCCAGAACTGCATCCCAGTCATAGATGGGTTGACAGTCTCCGACTCCAAACTCATCTTCTGGCACACAGATAGCGCCCATTAACCACGTTAACTTGGATAGAATCCGATTGACACGCGAGCGATCGCACTCTAGCAGATTAAGTTCTACAGGGCTAAACTCGCGTAGTCTAGGCGTCCACTTGGGTGTCCATAATTCAAATGATAAGGTTGGATCGATAGGGACACGGGTCAGAGTCAAGTTGGGAGTGGCTTGTCGGGGTGGCAACGCTTGGAGAAATTCTGACTGAATAAACTCTGACATCCCTCGGCTTTGTACGCTAAACATAGCAGTTTGTAACATTGTCGTTTAGTTAAGAACCTCTTTATCGACTCAACAAAAAATAATAGAACTACCCTGATCAAGGTTACGCTTCAACCTGATCGTCCGTTACCCCTCTACAGAGTTAATTTGACCTTAATTCTTTATCAAAACTTTAATATCGAAGATTTGGCGATCACTCTAAGTGATCAATCCTTAAAGGTATTAGTGATTCTTTTTGTTTAAAAATGTAATATAAATCACAGACAAGGGTCATGGGTCATTTTTTATAGCCCACATTCCGCACGTCAAGTTGTAGCATGCAAAGTAGTACAAAAATCCTGGGTAGCTTGGCAAACTTTTTACGTATAAATATTTAGGGCTTGCTGCACAAGCCTGAAACCCTTACAAATAAAGAGTTAGGGGATGATTAAATGTGCATCAGGTGCAAGGCGAAAGAAACCCATAAGCTGGAAATCCTGGCATTTTTCGAGGATGCTTAAGCAGAATCTTCCCCCATCAGGGGGTTGACCCTTCGGCTGCGCTCAGGGTCAACATTGAGCGAAGTCGAGATGTTGAAACTGTTTCCTATTCCCTGTTCCCTCTTGGACTAACTGATGTATCCTCGTAGTGCTATATCCCCAAGGTCTCACAATCACAAGAGCTTATATCGATTGAGCGCTTCTTTGGCTAAATCACGAACAAAATTCAAGGTGTGTTCAGCTTCAAAGTTATTGTTATCGCCTTTTTCTCGATTACATTTCCAACATATAATCTGAAGGTTGCTTGACTCAAACAGCAATTCAGGACATCGAGCTTTATTAACTCTGTGGTCTAATGTAACGTAATTAGGATGAAAGTAATAGTTTCCTGCCTTGTTTATACAATCTACCCCATTCGCATCTTGATATTGATAGCCTCTTTTGAGCGCTTCTTGGTGAGATTGTGTGCTGTGTGAGAACTTCCCATGTACCATCTTTTTCCCACAGAAGGGACAAGGCTTCTGATTAAACTTTTGTCTATACTCGTTTGGGCTAATCGACCCATACCTCGGATGATTAATTAGCTTTTGGTTTGCACCATATTTCCACAGATCGTTGATATCTGAACTTCTGTAAAGAGTCTTTAGGGCATTCTTATTCATATCTGGCACTGTTTTTACAAGAGTTGATACTTAGCAAGGGCTTTGTTAGCTAGTTGTTTAACATTTTTGTAGTTTTTATCAAGAGTCTCTAGGGCTTCAGATGCAATGTCTTGCGCTTGTTCAGCTTCTAGAATCGAGTGCTTGATAGCCCCACTTAAATCGCCTTTACGCAACTTGTGATCAAAAAGACTCAACTCTTGGAATGAGGTTTGCAATAGACTCCACGACTTCTGAACATGATTCCAACCAATATTACGATACCCTTTAGATCGCAGTTCCTTTTGTTTTGCTCGCTCTAGTTTAGAGAAGGATTCTGTATTTCTTTGCTGCCAATCTCGATAACTTAATCCATCAACAATATTCATAATTATCTACCCATTGAAATCAACGTCTCGTTTATCCTTTTCCACTCTGCAACACCATGATTGTTACGGATGTACTCTTCAATCCTAGATAACTGTCCTTTTAGAGTATCAATTCTTTTTTCCAAAATTTTTATTTTATCGGCTGACTCCTGCGTGGATGCCAACGTCATCTGATCCATGTCGGAAATAGTTTGACGCATATCGGAAACCATGGTGTTGTAGTCTTCCTTATGTACCAAATCTCTCTCTAAAAGAGTTTCCTTACGATCAGAGCGGTT
Source organism: Coleofasciculus sp. A1-SPW-01 (assembly GCF_040217205.1). NCBI lineage: Bacteria > Bacillati > Cyanobacteriota > Cyanophyceae > Coleofasciculales > Coleofasciculaceae > Coleofasciculus > Coleofasciculus sp. A1-SPW-01. The sequence continues at coordinate 43,642 of NZ_JAVJNP010000127.1, forward strand.
CTGGGAAAGGGCGTTGATTAACCACCTTCCCACTGAAACAATCTCAGAGTTTTGGGGGTCAAGGAAAGACTTTAACTTATCATTTGCCTCTCGGGTTTTTTGGGCTTGACAGTACCTGTTGTAAGTATTGGCAGATTTTACCAGTTCCAACACGTCCAAGTGTTGAGCCGCTTGGCTAATTTGCTCATCAGTCATTTTCTTTTGTAAGGCATATTGGGCAACCCCTGAAGCCCGACTGATCCGCTGAATTAACCGATTGCGTTCTTGTTTGTTCATCTCCTGTACCCTGTAAATTTAACAATGAAGAACTGTGTATTTGTTAATACTCTTGTAAGAATCTCTAGCCTAAGAGAGTGTCTAAGTATTATTCAACTTTACCTGATAAAACTCAACGTTTAGGCGTGAGCAACATCCGTGTTGGCGACATCATGGGATGTGTAATAAAATCAATAATGTTTGAAACGGCGATCGCGCCCAGAAGTGTTTCACGTTTGAATTCGAGGGTTATGGTTGTACTTTATGCTTCTTTCTCCAGTATTCCCTCTCTATCAGTAAAAAACTTAGCGATCGCCAAAATTTTACAAAAACTTTACTCAACCCTTATACTACGGTCACTTGAGGGCGATTTTGCTTACAGCAGATTTCGGGTTGATGATGTACAGTCTCTAAGCAAGATCCCCGACTTCTTCAAGAAGTCGGGGATCTGTCTGTGTACCTCAGTTATCAGTTTTTTTGTCAACGTTGAGCGGCAAAACCTAGCCCAGAAAGAATTTGGGGAAACTCTCTACCATCCTCTCCTAATAACCCGCCTCTTCCTCATATTCGGGGGTTTTAGTCTTTTCGGGAATATTAACGGGCGGTGCTTGATAGGGTTCGCGCTCTACAGTATCTTCCCAAGCATCACCTTCTACCTCATAATCCGCGTACTCATCTTTGTGCGGCGGCTCATAAGGTTCGGGTTCTGCATAAAGGGGGTCTTCATACCGACGCGCTGCTTGAGACGAATCTTCCCATTCATCCCCCCAATTATCCTCTTCTAGTTGGGCTTCGGCATAAATTGGCTCTGCCCGTTGTTGGCGTATCGGCTCACGTATCGGCTCCGGTTCGGGTTCTTGCCAATCCTCATCCCACCGTTCCTCGACTGGCGTAGCCGTCTGGATGGGTTGAGAAATCGGGGTGCGAACGGGTATTCCTGTCCCCAATTGATTTTCCGGTCGGGTGGTGGGCGCATAGTAGCCTTCCTCTTCTTCCCGCTCCCAAGGAGGATTGCCAATGCCCATCCGCTCTAGAATACCCACGGTTAGCTGAATCAGCCGTTCTTGAGCGCCTTCAAAGACGATGAGGCGGTCTGGACCACTGCTAACAATTTCCTCAATCGGTAATTCATAAGTACTAATCACCTGATCCGGGATTTGGGGTAATCCCAAGGAGGCAATAATCAAAGACGCTACCTTGCCATCTTCTACGCTAAACTTGAATCCTCGAACCCGACCTAAGAGTTCACCGGTTTCGGTAATCACTTCGCTATTGATCAGCGTACTGTAGGCATCAACGTCAACATCCTCAACCACATCCTCATCCTCAACCAGGATGACATCACCCACTTGTTGAATGCTGCTGAGGAGCATATACTGTGGCATTCCAGCCAGCGAGAGCAGGTTGTCTCGTAACCCTAATGCCACAACTTCGCGCCGATCAATATCTACGAGCAGCTCCTTGACGACACCGAGGCGCTTACCGTTATTGCGAGTAATCACCTGAGTATTTAAAAAATCGGAGCGCTGACGAATTAGTTCAGTTGTCATTATGTCTTGCAATCCTGAATCTCGACTCCTGCTGGAATGGTTATCAATAGTATCAAGGCTAATAATCACATATAATCTACATCAGTCCCGTTTGGCAGACCCTAATTTCAATCCTAAGACTTGAGTATACGCTCCTCTCGCTTGGGTAACACCAATGGTGCGCTCGGCAGATTCAATCATAGGTCGGCGCAAACTAACAACGATAAATTGGGCAAGTTTAGCCTGTTGTTTGATCATTCTAGCTAATCGCTCGACATTTGCCCCATCGAGAAACATGTCAACTTCGTCAAAGGCATAGAATGGTGACGGTCGATACCGTTGTAGGGCGAAAATAAAACTCAGGGCGGTGAGAGATTTTTCGCCGCCGGACATCGACGCCAATCGTTGCACCGGTTTGCCTTTGGGGTGAGCCACCAAGTTAAGTCCGCCGTTAAAGGGATCGTCGGTGTCATCCAGTTGCAGATGCCCGTCGCCCTCGGAGAGTTCGGCAAAAATTGTTTGGAAGTTTTGATTAATCGCGTCAAAGGATTCTTTGAAGGCTCTTAATCGTAGGGTAGTAAAGTTTTCAATTCGCAGCAATAGCTCAGTCCGCTCCGCTTCTAGGGTTGCCAGTTTTTCCGACAGTTCCTGGAGACGGGCTTGGGTGTGATCGTATTCTTCCAAGGCTAACATATTCACGGGTTCCATTGCCTCAAGTCGTTTTTGACCATTGCGGATATCCCGTTGCAGCTTCTCCAGTTGAACGGTGATTTGGGAAATGCTGTAGGGGTGGGTTTCACGACTATCGTTTTCTTGGCTCCCAGATGGAACTAAACCCGCCTCGCCACCCTGTTGATTACCAGCCTCATCTTCCAGACGTTCCGCCGGAATGTCTCTACTAGCTTCTTTATCTCCCCCATCTTCCCCATCTCCCTTATCTCCCGTCTCTACCATCAGGGAAACCTCTGGCAACGGATCAGGTAATTCAGCCTGTTGGATTTCAAGTTGAGTTTGTAGGGTAGTCAGTTTTTCCTGCCTTGTCACCTGGGTTTCCTGAAGCTTTTGCCGTTGCCAAGACAGCTTTTGCTGGTTGAGGTGTTGGTTTCGGAGGATAGCCTCGACGCGATCGCGTTCTTGTTTGGCTTCCCCTAACCGTTGTTCTAGCTGGGTTAATCGGGCTTGGGTTTGTCCAATTTGCACGTCAATTGCCTCAAGCTGACGATTAATCTCGGCTTGCTGTTCTTGGATTGATTGGTGTTGGGTTTGATATTCGGCAATCCGTTGATAACTTGTCGCCAGCTTTTCATTCGTGCGCTGATGCTGATTCTCTAAGGCTTGCAGTTGTTTTTCCGCCTCCCGCAATGCCTGTTCGCGATCGCCTAATACGGCTTCCTGGGTTTTAATTTGACTCTGAATCTGTTGCCATTCCTGGGGAGTTTGCTCGGCTTCCAGTTGCGCCAGTTGTTCGCGTAAGGCTTGCAGTTGTCGTTCTTGGGCGGGAAGATCCTGATTTAACTGCTGCAACCGTTCCGCCGCCGTTTGAACTTCCTGGGTATTTTTGGCAAGGAGCGATCGCACTTGGGTTTGTTGTTCCGTTAGCCCTTGGATGTCTTTGCGGGATTGTTCTAGGCGTAATTGGGTCTGGGAGCGGGTTTCCCTGGCATCTGTCAGGGTTTGCGTCAATTGTTTAGCCGTGGCTGATTCCCGTTCCAGCCATTCGTCACAGCGCTTTAACATGGCTTCAATATCTTGGAGACGATCCCTCAACGCCATCATCTCCGCCGAATCACTGGTATCACTAATACCAAAATGTAATCCAGACCGATAACTACTACTTCCCCCCGTCATCGCCCCACTACTTTCTAAAAGTTCTCCGTCCAATGTAACAATCCGGCATTGACCCAAATAGGGACGTGCTGTACTCAGGGTTTCAAACACCACCGTCGAGCCAAATACATAAGCAAAAATTGTTTGGTATCGAGGTTCACAATCGATTAAATGCACCGCGTAGTCAATAAACCCTTGAGCATGGCGCAGTGCCACAATGGGAGAGAATCGAGGCGGTTTAATTTTATTTAAGGGTAGAAACGTCGCTCTCCCCGCACGTTTTTGTTTGAGCAGTTCGATCCCCACCGCCGCCACGGCATCATCTTCGACAACGACATGCCCCAAACGCCCACCGGCTGCGGTTTCCAGGGCAAGTTGGTAGTGGGGTTCGACGCGACCGAGTTGGGCGACTAAACCATGAACGCCGGGGATATCCGCCTGAAGAACAATTTTAGTCGCATAAGTGCCTTGGGCTTCTTGCTGTGCCTGTGCTTGGGCTTCTAACTTATCCAGTTGACGCTGTTTGTCCCGTTGTTCGGACAGGAGGCGGGTTTGGGTTTGCCGTTGGGTTTGTAACTCTTGTTCCGTAGCGGCTAAGGTTTGGGCAAGGGTTTGAATCTGTTGCGAGACGGCGTTTAATTGCCCCTCTAATTCTGCCGCTTGTGTCTGTTTGCTGGCAAGTTCGGGGGCGATGCGTTCTAATAGCTGGGTTTGTTCGTCAATTTGGCGGCTAAGTTGGTTATGCCGTTCTTGGAGTTGGGCTTGTTCAGTGCGCTGGGGATTCAGGGTTTGCAGTCGAGCTTCAATTTGGCGGGTGAGGGTGTTTTGGTGCTGCACCCAGGCTTCTGAAGCCGAGGCGATCGCATCCGCTTGTTCTCGGCTGGCGTTCAGGGCGGTTTGAGCCGCCTCCCGTTCTTGGCGGCGTGAGGCGATAATTTGGGTGTCGAGATGGTGGCGTTCAGCCTGAAGCTGTTGCAGACGTTCTTCCTGTTGCTGAATCTCGTTTTGGGTGTTTTGTTGGTTCGCCTCGGTATCCGCCAGGTTTTGAATAAGTTCCTGTTGGCGGCGTTGTAACTGGCGGCGTTCGGCGTCTTGGCTGGCTAAGGTGGCGGATACGGCAACTTGTTCTTCTTCGCCTAAGGCTTTGACACGGGTGTTGAGGGTTGCGAGTTGTTCAGTTCCTTGACGAATTTCGGATTCTATGGTATGCAATTGCTGGGTTAGCTGGCGTTCATCCTGTTCTCCTTTCTCCATCAGAGAGGTAAGATGAGCCACCTGTTGTTGAAGCGATCGCCATTTGAGGACGAGTTCCCATTGTTGTTTTTCCTGGAGTTCCGCCCGCAGCTTTTTGTATTTCTCTGCTTTAATCCGATCCGCCGCCAAGCGATCGCGTTGGGTGATCAGTTCTTTTTCAATAATCCGACAGCGATCTTCCCGTTCTTTAACCTCATTCAGGGTATCTTTCGTCTGGGTAATTTTGCGGTCAAAGGCGGCAACTCCGGCTAATTCATCAATAATTTCCCGCCGTTCTCGCGAGTTCATGGAGATGATGCTAGTAACATCCCCTTGTAACACCACATTATAGCCTTCGGGATAGACTCGCAGGCGGTTAAGCTGTTCGTGCAGTTGAGTCAGCGTGCAGGATTCACCGTTAATATAGTAGGTTGAGGTGTAGGTGTTTTGCTTAGTCACCCGCAGCCGCCTTGTCACAGTCCATTCGGTTGATTGGGGAGTTAAGGGTTGGGAGTTGGGATTGTCTTCTTCTGTTTCCTCTTCCTTTTCTGCATCTGATTCCGAGTTTTCCGGTATCTCTTCTACCCCTAGAATATCGGGTGCGTCAGATAGGTCAAATGTCACCGTAACCCTGGCTTCAACCGTACTCCGTCGCTCTTTATTATGATTAACCAGATCAGGTAGACGTTCAGCCCGCATTCCCTTGGAACTGGATAGCCCTAAACAAAAGAGGAGAGCATCGAGGATATTGGATTTTCCTGACCCATTAGGTCCTGAAACCACAGTAAATCCGGGCAGCATCGGAATTTGAGTCGTGCCGCCAAAGGATTTAAAATTAGTGAGTTCCAGGCGCTTAACATGCACCATAGGTGTAGGTCAGTTCAGGTTCGCTGTGTGGTACGAGTGTATCAAAATAATAATGTTGATCAGGTTAACAGATATTATCCTGTTCCAGAGATCGCGATAGGATAAAACAAGCTCAACCCTAGGATGGTGGAATGAACAGGGTGATTGTGTCTACAGGGCTTGAAAGCTATTGCTTTTCGGCTAATTGTTGTAAGGGTTGTGCCATCTGCTGCTTCCTTCAGTTTGATTGAGTGGTGCGTGAGACTCACTGAGCGATAAATGCTAGCCTGATCTGGAGAGTTTTAACCTATACCTGATCGATACCAACGGTTGCCCCGCATTGAGTTCACAAAATGCAATCATTAAGCCGGGAGAACACATTTTTAGGGGCTTGTGATCCAAAACACGTTCAAGGTAGATCCGAGTCTCATCGAGGGCGTACTCTGGGTCAAAATACTGATGTGACTGTCTTGTAAGCAACACAGGAGGGCGATCACTTCTATTTCAGGATAGAAATGATGAAATTAGAACAGCAGATGCTATCAAAACAGTCAGTGCAACGAAAGGGGAGTTGTTATGCAAACATTAAAACAGGGGTTAGAGGAGTGCCATCTGATGGAAAGGTTGGCAGATCAACTCGAACAAGAGTGGCAACAGCGTTTAGCCAATGACTATCCAGGCTATTGCCCAGGGATCAGAACCAGCATTGTCCACTGGTTACTGGGAGAAAACAGGGAACGGTTAAACCACCTACTACCCGACAAACTCAAGATTGTCTGCCAAGCGATGAACTATCGCTATCGGATTTTACGTCAGCGCTATTTGGGGGTTACTCCAGAGCAAGCCTATCGCAATTTGACGAGTCGGTTAGCGAGTTTAATGACGTTACGGAATAAAATCCGGACGTGGGTGTCTCTGAGTCGCGATCGCCAACGGGCTGTGGTGGATGTCTTACAAGAAGTGATTCAGGAATTATTAAACAGCGATCGCTATATCCAAGGGCAGATTGGTTGGATTGCCCAATGTAGTGAAGATATTCATTTACGCGACGCCCTCTTACTCACCACCCTTGAAGAATATTGTATGCGTCCGATCCGCAATCAGCCGTTGGTTGTCTATCGATTCGTCAATTTTCTCAAGCGATCGGGACGCGGTGGAATGACGCATCTACCGGGCGGGGAAAATGTGCGATTTGTCTCCGAGTCGATTACCTCCGATGATACCGATGCTCCGGTGAGTTTATTAGATAATCAAGCGATCGCGGATTATCAAGAGACTCAAGGCTGGCAAGAGCAACAAGCGCTGCGTCTATCAGTACGCCAAGAATTTGAAACCTACCTCGACCAAAACGTTGGTGCCCAAGCCGCCCAATGGTTACGCCTGTATCTGCAAGGGAAATCTCAAGAGGAGATCGCTAAGACGTTAGGCTTGCCGATCCAAAAGGTTTATCGCTTGCGAGAAAAAATCAGTTACCATGCCATTCGCGTCTTTTCCCTGAAAGTTAAGCCGGAATTAGTCGCCAGTTGGTTAGAGGTATCCTTAAAGGAGCATAACTTAGGGTTAACTCCCATACAGTGGCAAGACTATTGGCAAAGTCTCACCGACCAACAGCACCAGTTGCTTCAACAATTGAGAACTGGTAAAACGCTCGATGTCATTGCCAAGGATCTAAATTGGAAGTATAACCAGGCACTTGGCGAATGGAGTAAGCTCTACTTAGCGGCTCAAGACATCCGTAGCTCTTCCTAGAACGTTGATCATTTGCCAATTCCGTGTATTCCCTAACCAACGTTGTTAAAAATTTAAGTCGGGTTCACAGCTAACCTTTTTGCCAATCCCAAACCGGAAAGTCTATATTATCTGACTCCTGGGGCATCTGAACCGATTGATACTCAGGCTGGAGAAATTACTATGTTACCCTCACCACAGGACCCAGAACGAGCGGACACTCCTGTTCAGTCTAAATCATCCTCTCAAGCGTCAGAACTATCTGGCGTGGATACTGAGCAAATGTTTCGGCTGATTGATAGTATTCTGCCTTTTGAAGCCTGTCTATTTCATCAATTCTTGCCCCTGTCTCTCGAAGGCAAGTACCTGAAGCTTGGTATAGTGGATACCCACGACTCCACGGCTCTTGATTATGTCCGTCGCATTCTGGCGTTTATGAACTGTTCCCTCAAAGTCGAACAGATTACCGCCAACACTCATACAGCGATGTTGTCTGCCTATTTAAATCAAGGTCATCGCGACACAGCACCGAAAAGGCAACGCTCTGAGCGCCAACAGTCCATTCCTCGGTCGGAACAAGCAACGCTAATTATTGATGATGCCAGTTTAGCTGAAGATGAGGCGAATCAGCCTGAGCCGTCAACCCCTTCTCCTCAAGCGGCGGCACAGAAACACAACTCTACCCCAGTAGCGTCTCAATCGCAACCGAGTGATGCTGCCCATTTAACGGAGGATGAGACAACTGAACCCCAGCCATCAACCTCCGCCGCTAACGCAGCGAAATCCTCTCAACCTCCAACCAGCCATGAGGTGAGCCAAACTGAAAATGAGGCGGTGCAGCCTGAGGAATCAAAAGCGGCGGCGAAAACCAATAATAATTCTTCGGCTAGCGAATCTCACCCGACACTGATTATCGATGATATCCGTCAACTCCAGGACGAATTAAACCAATCCTCTGAAATATCTAACCACGAGGATAGCCAGCCATCAACGCCAACGCCTCAACCGACGTCACAATCGTCTAATCACTCCCCAGCCCAACCACCGCCTCCTTCTGGCAAAACGGTATCGACTCAGACGGCGCTGACGCCAGTTTTCCAAAGGTCACTCCCAACTAAAGCTCTTTTACCCTTGGATGTAAACCCTGTCTATTTATCTCGTCCGATCGCGTTTTTGGCAACCTTAGCCCCCCATCAAATTGTGGAAGAGTTGTTAGGGCGGCTGTTGCAGGGGGGAATTGGTCGGCTGTATTTTCAGCGACAATCTGAGCGGGGTCGGGTTGTTTTGCGCCAGGATAGCTCTTCCCAGTCTGTCTTGGATAAATTAAGCGTATCTGTTTTTGAAGATATCATTATTGAGCTTAAGCGCTTAGTTAACCTGCCGTTGCAGCCCATTACCCAACCCAAACAGATCGAAAGTGAGCGACTCTATCAACAAGAATCCCTCCTATTGTGTTTGCGGCTAGTACCCGGTACTCATGGGGAAGAGGCAACGCTACAACTCTTGCGAGGAGCGCCTTTAAACTTCTATCAACAACAAAAGGTGGAACGATTGGGTCAGGAGGCGATTAAACTTGCCGGACAACTCCAGCACAAGCTCAATGAAATCCGCGATCGCTCTTATCGCTATTCCATTCCGCCGGTGGAAACCCTACCAACCCTGAACCAACTCTTACACCATCTCGACACACAACTCGAAACCCTGATGCACAATCCCATGGATCAGCAGGACAACTGAAATCCACCCCCATCTCCCTCTGCTTCCAGACGTAGCATGTTACGTCTCTACAGCTACCTGCTCCCAGACGCGCCATGGCACGTCTCTACATGGCTCCCACTCATTTGTAACGACTTATGAAGAACTCTTACGAAAAATAGATGACATGTTTTATCAATTAGCGCTACGGTTAGGGGGAGACATTGGAGTACTTTCATGGGTAAATCATATAAAAAGAAACAAGTCAGCCCCTTCAAGCTAGAGGGACAGTTTGTCAAATTTCTGGGTAAAGCTGGCAAAAAACCCAAGTTGCTGTGGGTAAATACAGAAGCAGGTGAACGATATATCAAGCTGGCTAAACCCTTACGGGAATCTCTACCTGAAATCCTCAAACCCGGAGATCCGATAGAAGTCTATGGCAAACAGAAGTACAAACCCAAACGTGGGGAATTGAAACTCAAAGCCGAGCGGGTGACATTGAAAACCCCGTCAGCATCTCAGCAATATGAGAAACTTTTGCAACCGTCTCCCCAGAAAACCAAAGCCAGCGTCATGGTGTGTAAAAAGTCATCCTGTCGCAAGCGCGGTGCGGCAAAAGTCCATCAAGTGATGAACAACACCTTGCGCGATCGCAACCTTGATGACCAAGTAGCGATTAAAGACACAGGCTGTATGAAGCAGTGTAAAAAAGGTCCATGTATGGTAGTGATGCCAGACAAAGCCCGGTACAATAAGGTGGCTCCCGAAGACGTACCGACGCTAGTGGATAAGCACTTTGGCAGTAAACTCAAGCCAGAGGCAAATGTATCCCAACGCTCTACCGTCAGATGTGGAGGCTAATACTGGGGGATTGGGGGGTCAAGAATTCAGACAACCGAAAAAATTCTCTGATTCCCCTTGCTTTCTTAGTGTTGTTGCCAGTTAAACAAGGTGCATAATGAGAAATCTACCGCCACCCGATTCGGACTCCTCTCCACTAGGTTTGGAGGAATGGATTGGTATAATTATCGCCGTTATCACTATCGGTGGGATTTTGATTGGAGTATTGGGTCAACGGCAAAAGGGATTGAACCTACAGCAGTGGATTGGCTCACTCACCTCTGAACCAAAAACAGAAGCACCAGAAGAGCCAAAAGTAACTTCTCCGATAGCTGAGGAGATTCCCACTCGCGAAACCCTCAGCAGCGCTCCTTTGGCAACAGACTCCCCTTCACCTTCTCCAGCCGTAGCTGCTGCACCCGAATCCATTGATGAAGACGAGGCGTTTCCGGAAATAGCTAGAGCTGTTCCTCTTGCTCCGATTGTCTCAGCTCCCACGACAGAAACAGCAGAAATACCCACGGAAACTCCGGAAGCAACACCGACACCAACCCCAACGGAAACGCCTGATGCAGCCGTGAAGTTTGCCGATGTTCCAGATGACTATTGGGCAAGTCCTTATATTACCGCTCTGGTGCAGCGGGATATTATGAGCGGCTTTCCAGAAGATAATACGTTTAAACCGAATAGTTCGATCACTCGGGCAGAATTTGCGGCGTTGTTAAGAAGCGCTTTTGATCAACAACCCACCTTAGAGACACCCAACTTTAAGGACATATCTTCAGACTTTTGGGCATGGTCTGCGATTCAGGAAACCAGCAAAACTAATTTTTTGCGTGGCTATCCTAATAATACCTTTCAACCCAAGCAACCGATTCCTAAAGTACAAGTTTTAGTGGCACTAGCGAGTGGATTGGGGTTAGAAGCAAATCAATCTCCTCAGGAGGTGTTACAAACATATCAGGATTCAAATCAGATTCCAGAGTATGCGCGTGAAAAAGTCAGTGCGGCAACAGAAGCGGGTATTGTGGTGAATTATCCAAATACTGAGTCTCTCAATCCGACTCAAGATGCAACTCGCGCTGAGGTAGCGGCGATGGTTTATCAGGCTTTAGTCGAAGCTGGGAAAGCAGATGCTGTAACGTCTGAGTATGTGGTTAATCCTTGATTGAGAATGTTAGATAGGGATAATGAAAAAAGACTGATTTCCTGACACCAAGCTTATTATTTTTCTGGAAAGGCATTTATGTTAGTGATGTAGTAGGGGTACGGCAATGCCGTACCCCTACAGGTGCTAAGGAAAAGTCAAGGAATAGATAATACTAATACTCTAGCGAGATCGCACTCTATCTCTACTATGTCTCAATCTGATCATACCCAACCCTTACCCCCCCTTGATCCCACTTTTTCCCAGATTAACTCAATTTGAGTAAGCTTTTGTCTTCACTATTGCCTATTGCCTAGCGCGTAGCGCTATATTACTGCGCCATCCAGGGTTTTTCTCTGGAACTCTAAGAAGATGAAACGAAGGGACGCGGCTTCAGCCCGTCCCGTAGTATCCTCTTAGAATCCCCCGCGTTTTAACCAGCGGAGAAGTCAATCCCTTTTGCTAGAATACTATTCTTCTAAGGTGTCCTCCTTCTGTTCACACTCCTCATCATCATTTTCTTCACATTCCTGTTGCGCTTCGTATTCCTTGAGCAATTGCGCCACTCGCTCTTGAATCTGCAAATGTCGGGCGACGCCTTCGTAGGTATAACGGTTGTAGCCATTGCGCTCAATGAGGGTTTCAATATTGCTAATCCGTTCCTCTGTATTCGGGTGAGTAGACAGCCATGCAAATAAGGGGCGATCGCGGTCTTCTTCGTTTAACGTAATCATGAGATTATGCAGTCCATCCGCTGCATAGCCGCCAGCGACTAAAATCTTTGTTCCCAATGCATCAGCCTGACGTTCCATGTCCCGGCTATAGTCGAGAACAATTAAATTTGTAGCGGTGCGACCAAAGGGAATATATTGGGTAACATTGGCAATCAAATTCCCCTCCGTTACCAACTGGAAACCATGGGATAATACCGCATGAGCCAGTTCATGAGCCAATAACCCCGCTAACTCCGCCTCAGAATCCGTTTTCAGAATCGCGCCAGCATTGACAAATATCTTTCCACCTGGTAAAGCAAAGGCATTCAGTTGGTCATCCATGACCACATAAAACTGATACTCAAACTCATCCCGCCCCGCTACGATCGCGAGTTTGTTGCCAATTTCCTGGACATACTCCAGCACCTGTTCATCTTCAACCATAGGGAGTTGCTTTTGTACCCTTCCGGCGAAGCTTTCACCCACGGCGGATTCACCGCGCAGCATTAACGTGGTGGTTTCAATTGCCGAAATCGGACCAAAGAGATTCCCGGTAAAAATATAACCCAACGCCCCCGTAATCACATTCGCGATCGCGTTTCCTCTCAGTTCACCCCGCAAGCGCGATCGATAGCGTTCCAAATTCTCCTCCGCTAGCACTTCAAATTCCGCCGCTTGGGGATGATTGAAGTTGAGCATGGCAAATTGACGGGCGGCGAGGGAGGCTTCTAACCAGCGTTTGGTATCGGCTAGGGCGGTAACTTTGGCTTTAATTAAATCTGGCTCATTGGGATATAAGGTTGTCGCCCGTTCCAATACCTGAATCGCCTCCTCCTGGCGATCGTACTCCTGGAGGGTTTGAGCATAGCGCAAATGACCGGGAATAAATTCTGGTTGCTGTTCGACTAAAAACTGGAGGGGGACAAGAATCTTGGTTTCTAGTTCCTGTTCTAACCCTTCCTCAGACTGACGCCAATACACCGCACCCGCAGGTGAGAGTTCACTCGGCTCATAGATAGCGACGGGTTTCTCTAGGGCTGCTTCCGTGTCAAAAGAGGCTTTGGCTTCCCGATAAAGCTGTTGAGCAGCGGTAAATTGACCGCTCATGTAAAGGCGATCGGCTTCAATCAACTGTTGCTGACGTTCTCGTTCTTCAGGCGTCAGTTCGGGGATTTCTGCGGTAGTTTCGGTGTCTTCTTCTACATCAGTCGAGTCATCGCTGGCGGTTTCTGAGGTTTCTGTCGTCTCGACTTCGATAGAGTCTGGCGCTGTAGTTTCGGTGTCTTCTTCTACATCAGTCGAGTCATCGCTGACGGTTTCTGGAGTTGATGTCGTCTCTGCTGTATCAGTAGAGTCTTCAACTGTGGATGGGGGAGATTGAGTCGTGAACTCTGGTGGTATTTCCTCAGAGGGGGTTGAGGGAATTGAAGTGGGTACAGCCTCTGGAATGACGATAGTTTTTGGCGTTTCCGAGGAATCCTCAGCGACGATAACTGAAGTGGAAGCGGCTGAGGGAGTCTCTGGAATCGCGATCGCTTCCGCCCTGTTTGTGGGTAATTGGTGTTCAACCGTGACTTGTTCAGGTAATCCGATCTGCATCGGGTGATGCAGTGGATCTGGCGTCTGAACAATTGGCTCAATTGGGGAATCTGAAATGGTGAGATTCTGAGTAGAACCAATGGATTCAGGGGTTTTCGCAGACTCGGCTAAAACGATAGAGGTTGAAGTTGGCAGTAGGATGCCTAAGGAGAGTAAAAGGGAATTCCAGAGCAGTTTCATCAGCCGATCTCCAGGGATTGCTCGGTTGGGTGTGATTGTAGCAATGAGGCAGTGGCGCTAGTTGGCTCTACCTAATTAATTAGGGTAGCTTAGTTCGGGCTGAATGAGGGTTAACTAACAGTCCGTAAATATCTAGACAATCATTGACATAACTAGACATTTTTGATGATATAATACAGGAATGTCTAGTTTAACTCCCCAAGAAGCAGCTACTCGACTTTGTGTGACGGTCTTGCACGTTGCACC
>NZ_JAVJNP010000160.1:0-109674 GCF_040217205.1 Coleofasciculus sp. A1-SPW-01
CCAGCCGTCCGAGAAGCTCGTATGAGAGCCGTTGAGTTCCCATCGGTGCAACGTGCAAGACCGTCACACCTAGTAGAGTAGCTGCTTCTTGGGGGGTTAAACTAGACATTGCCTAATTATATCATAGAAAATGTCCAGTTATGTCAATAATTGTCTAGATATTTACGGACTGTTAGTTAACCCATTTTAGCGATCGCGATCGCATGGGTCGATTGATGACATTTATGGCACGTCAACTTCGGGATGGAATCACTGATAGTGTCTTGGGGATAGGGATTGATGAGGGAACCTCGCTGGTGGTTAACAGAAATGGGTTAGCCCAGGTTATGGGAGAGGGTGCGGTGTATTTTGTTTTCGCTGATCATATCCCGGAAGAGTGCGAACCTCAAACCCCACTCACGTTTTCTAATTACAAGATTTGGAAACGCGAAAACGGTGAGCAATTTGATCTGAAAAATTTACCCTCCAGGGGTTATCGTAGCGCAAGTGTTCAAGATGGTATTGTGCCGAGGGGTTAAAAGGGCGCAAACAAAGGGATAAAAGGGCGATTGGAAATCGCAGCTACACAAACAAAGTCCGCCTACGCGGACTGAACTAGAAAAGTGATAAGCTTTTATGCATTTAAATTGGGTATTAGTAACGAGCAAGATGCTCGCACTACAAGGATGACGTCATGTCTTTAATCCACATTCCGCACTTCAAGATGTAGCACGATAGATTACAGGATTGTCTCCGGTGACAACCTTGCTAGATCTACGCCATCTAGTCTAAACTACGGTATTGAAGGTAATGTACTTTCTCTCAAACTGCTTATTCTAAAGCCGTCGTTAAATAATTAAATGTGATAATAAATTTGCATTGTACTTGTAATAAACTTATGAATTTTTATAACAAAACTAACTTTTTGGCGTAAAACAAATAAGCAAAATCAGAGTATTCAATGAAGACTATCGCTTTTTGCAAAGATGATAATAATACCCTATACTTATTGAGAAAGATAAGAGAAACGCAAAAGGCATCCGTCATATTTTTGCCTAAAAATTTTGGTCATTTCTAATCCTTTAGCATAACATCCGTCATCTCCAAAAAAATTAGGTTCCTTAGGTACACTCATATATATTTGAGGATGCTGGCACAAGTATTTATAAAGTGTTGTTGTTCCAGACTTGGCTGCTCCAATAATTAGAAAATCTGGTAAGCGCATCTGTATACTCCTTGTACTCCTTTTGCAGAAACTAGCAACGCGAGGGGGAGCGTACCGCAGGCTCGGCGCGGAGCTTGCCTTCGCGCCGCCGCGAACCGTCCCTATGGTGATGGGCGATAGCCCACTAATAGTACTTGATAATTAAGTAATAACTCAAACATTTTGATTAGAAGGTGACAATGGACGGGCTAGACGAACTGAAACGACAGAGCATTAAGGTTTCTGGAACGCTTATAGGACAAGGGTTTTGAGCTAGATTGCCCCTGGTGTCAGCTTCGCTAGATCTACGCCTATTGGAGGTAATGGCTATTATCCCTAAATGATCAAGGTTTTTTATTTCGATTTTTTGACAGTTTTTACCCATTGTTTTGGCTGATTTATTATTTGCAAAAAAAATAAGTATAAATACTTATTTTAGGGGGCGATTACTATCCCTCATTGTACTACAAAACACACTTCAAGTTTAAGTGCGGAATGTGGTCTTTAAAGACTTTCTAATCTGTTCTATCTGAGAAGATTCCAGAGGTTCTCTAAACCACTTCGCTTGCAATCCGATAACCTGATCATCCTTGAGTTGAGTATATGCCTCAACACCACCATCGCCACCCGCACCATTAACGAACACGACTCGCCTAATTTGACCCGCATACTCCCGATGACACCAGCGCTCAAATAGGGTTCCAGTCAGCGCTTCAAAGGCACGTTCAGGGGCATCACCATGAAGATTAAACCTAGACCAGTCCAAGTTCTTTTTCTCTCAAATTACCGTCTACTCTCACCATGTTAATCAATCTAGGACTAATACCAAATCTAGGTTAGCTACCCCCCTTATAACCCTGACGTCTCACGGGAAATAACGAAACCGGCGAATCGGGGCGGGTTTAGTTGCATCTGGGTGCAACCGAAGAGATAGTAGTGAAACCCGCCCCTACACATTTACGTGCCATACCTTGCCGTAGTGCGAGCATCTTGCTCGCTACATTGAGCATCTTGCTCGCTACTAATACTTATAACCCAGTCCGCGCAGGCGGACTTTGTTTGTGTAGCTGCGATTTCAATCGCTCAAATTAACCCAATTCTCGCTAGAGTGGTTTTTGCGCGAAAATCCTAACTATGAACCTACGCAAAAAACTAACTCATCACTATTTCGCCCTTGCTGGAATCATTATCCTGGGAATCGTCCTCCGGTTTTGGCATCTTGACTTAAAACCCCTGTGGCTGGATGAAGTTCTCACCGCTTTCTTTAGCCTGGGACGGGAGTATAATGATTTACCGTTGGATGTCGTATTTCCCTTATCCACGCTCCAGGAATTCTTCACCCTTCAACCCGACGCTAGCTGTAGAGATATTGCCCAAACCCTTGCTCAACAATCGACTCATCCGCCCTTATTCTTTTGCTTAATGCATTCGTGGTTAAGGTTTACGGGAACCGAACCCCTGGCGTGGGTGTTGCGTGCATTTCCAGCTTTAATCGGAGTCGGTGCGATCGCGGCAATTTACTGTCTCAATCGTCTCATCTTTTCGCCAATCGCGGGATTAATCGCCGCCGCGTTAATGGCGGTGTCTCCTTTTGCAGTTTACCTGTCTCAGGAAGCGCGTCACTACACGTTGCCCATGTTGCTAATTATTTTGGCACTGTTGGCATTAATCCCGATTCAGCAGCGTCTTTACCATCAGCAAATGCCTTCCCCGTGGCTATGGTGCGGTTGGGGAATCGTCAACAGTATCGGTTGTTATGTCCATTACTTTTTTATTCTGGCTGTCATTGCCCAAGTTTTGACCCTAATTTCCGGGATGATTGGGTATCGTCGGCGTTTACCGAGTGGGAGTTGGAGTGCTGTAGCGCTGGTAATCGCGGGAATGGCAGTTAGTTATCTACCCTGGTGGGGTATGCTTTTGGCAGATATGGGGCGACAAGAAACCAATTGGCTACCGCCACCGGATAGTATTACGCCTTTGGTGCAATTAATGGTGGGTTGGTTCCTGATGGTGATTGCTTTACCCGTGGAAAATCAACCCTTGTGGATTGTGATACCCATGGGAGGATTAACTCTAGGGTTGGGTGGGTGGATTATTTGGCGGGGAGGCGTGGGAGTGAAGCGATTGCTGTGTCAGCCTTCAACTCAGTTAGCCACGTTTACCCTATTCGGGTTTACTTTGGCTGTATTGCTGCAATTTCTGGCAATTATTTACCTGCTAGGTAAAGATATCTCCGTTGTTCCCCGTTATAACTTTGTTTATTATCCGGCGATTTGTGCGTTATTGGCAGCGAGTTTAACCGTAAATGTAGAGACGCGCCATGGCGCGTCTCATGGCGCGTCTCATGGCGCGTCTGGGCGCCGGGGTGTCGGGATGCAGGGGAAATGGGCAATCGTCTTAACGTTGGCTATCTCTGTCGTGAGTACGGTTTGTGTTGTGGCTAATTTGGTGTTTCTCAAACCCTATTATCCTCAGCAAGTAGCAGAGAATATGACGATTGAACCCACGGTTCCCCTGATCATGGTGATGGGATATAAGGATCTTCAGGATGTAGGATTAGGATTGAGCTTTGCCTTGGCATTAGAGAACGTATCAGAGGGTGGGAGTCAGGAGGGCGATCGCGCGATCGCCTTTTTAAGTCGCCAACAGGGATATGATAAAGTCTGGCAGCAGTTATCGGAATTAGCGATACCTTCTGTGTCTCCATTGAATCTATGGGTCATCGCTCCCGGCTTGAAGCGGCGAGACTATCCAAAAAATCTTGCGATCGCGAACCCAAAAACCTGTATCCTTGATCCGAGTCACCATTACCGGATTGGTATTCCCTATCAGTTATACCGATGTGGTTAAAATTTGGCGTAAGCTACACCAGAAAGGATGTTTTCGGCAACAGTTGCAATGAAAGAAAGTATTATTAAGTCTATTCAAGGACTCGCTGCTCTAATTTTGGCGTTGGTGTTGGTTTGGGTTCCCCTATCCGCCCAAGCTGCTAATCCCTCTGCCCGACAGCTTATTAATGACGGTGTATCTGATCTAAGTGCCATGGATTTCTCCGGTCAAAATTTAGCTGAACTGGAGATATCTAAAATGAATCTGACGCAAACGAATTTAAGCAATACCGATTTACGCAGTGTGGTGATTAGTGATTCCACGATGACTGACGCTAATCTACAGGGTGCAGATTTTTCATACAGCATTGCTTATAAAGTTAACTTCAAAGGGGCGGATTTGAGTGATGCGGTTCTAGAGGAAGCAATTTTGTTAGGTTCTCGCTTGGATGATGTTAATATCATCGGTGCTGATTTCAGCGATGCTGTTTTAGATCGCTTACAAGTCCAAAATCTCTGCACTAAAGCTAGTGGGGTTAACTCGAAAACGGGAGTAGAGACTCGCGAATCATTAGGATGTCGATAAATTGTCTATTATAGGGCTTGCTGAATAAGGGTTGGGGTGGGGAGAGGCAATAGGCAATAGGCAATAGGCAATAGGCAATAGGCAATAGGCAACACCTCGACTTATTAAATTTTTCTTATTTTGTCCTAACCTTAGAGCGTAGCGCTATATAACCCAGTCCGCGCAGGCGGACTTTGTTGGTGTAGCAGCGATTTCAATCGCCATGACAAAAAAGGGTTTTCAAAGCGGATTTGGTATCACAAACAAAGTTCAGGTGACCAGTCTTGATGACCGCGCCCAGGGTAACATTTAAACTGAGATCCTGCCCAAATCATCTGCCATTGTTCATTCGCTTGAGCCGAGGGATTTTTCTGGAACTCAACACGATATCGGATACCTCTAACCGAATCATCCTTTAATCCAGTCTGAGTCAGAATAACAATTGCCTGATCCGGTTTAGGATAAGAAACATCCACGCTGGCTGAATCCGTGTTAGAGTCCCTATTACCAAACGCCGAGAGTGCGATCGCCTTGGGATCACTCCCGGTTAAACTCGTCCTATCTGTCTGTTGGGATAGATCAATAGAACGATAGTTTTCCCGGTTAGCTGCTGGCGTCTGAGGTGATGAAAAATTTTGCTGGGGAGTTGAATTACCGGGAGAATCGGGGGATGGCTCAGTCGATGAGGAAGTCGTTTTGTCAGGTGAGGGATTAGCGGCTGTAACTGTCGCTTCTGGGCGATTACTGGTACAAGCCGTCAGCAGGATTACCATACCAGCGAGACTCACCAAAGAAATTTTGCCCGATTTGACCATCCAATCCATCAATTTTCTCTGTAACCAGCTAATTCTATTGTAGGTTGGATAGAGAAGCATCCAGATTTAGGGGCGGGCGGGTAATCCCTATTTCCTGTTCCCTGTTCCCTGTTCCCTATTTTCGACCTCTATAGTTTGAGAACCCGTCATCACGCTAAAATGCGATCTGGCAAATGCTATTGTTATTTAACGCCTAGTTCATTGGGAATACCACCTCATGATCCACGAAGTTTTCATGCCCGCCCTTAGCTCCACCATGACCGAAGGCAAAATTGTCTCTTGGGTGAAATCCCCAGGGGACAAAATAGAAAAAGGCGAAACCGTGGTAGTGGTTGAGTCTGACAAGGCGGATATGGATGTGGAGTCCTTCTATGAGGGCTATCTAGCCGTCATTACTGTACCCGCAGGCGCAACCGTGCCTGTCGGAGAGGCAATTGCCCTACTAGCCGAAACTCCTGACGAAATTGAGACGGCTAAACAACAAGCCTCCCAATCCAGTTCCGCCTCAGCCCCAGCCAGTACTTCGTCTGATCAAACGCCAACAGATCAAACGCCAAAACCTGAACCTGAACCTGCTACCGTCTCAGCCGCTCCCCAAGCGCAAGATACCCCTAGTCGCCGTAATGGACGCACTGTCGCCTCTCCTAGGGCTAAGAAATTAGCCAGGGAGTTGAAGGTTGAACTTGATACGTTGACGGGTAGTGGTCCTCACGGACGCATTGTGGCAGAAGATGTGGAAGCCGCTGCTGGCAAAACTCCCCAACCCGAACCCAGCGCCGCACCGCAACACTCACCATCTCAGCCTGCGGCTCAACCGATGGCGACACCCACGACACCGATTTCTGTCCCCCTCGGTGAAGTGGTTCCGTTCAACACCCTGCAAAATGCTGTGGTGCGGAATATGGTGGCGAGTCTTCAGGTGCCAGCTTTCCGGGTAGGGTATACTATCGCTACCAATGAATTGGATAAGCTGTATAAACAAATTAAGCCTAAGGGCGTAACCATGACTGCCCTATTAGCGAAAGCCGTCGCTGTGACATTAAAACAACATCCCACGATCAATGCTTGTTATACGGAAAAGGGGATTCAGTATCACGCTGGGGTCAATGTTGCTGTCGCTGTGGCTATGGCAGATGGGGGACTGATTACACCGACGTTACAAAAAGCCGATGAGGTGGATATTTATTCCTTATCTCGCACCTGGAAAGGGTTGGTTGAACGCTCCCGACGCAAGCAGTTGCAACCGGAGGAATATAGTTCCGGTACGTTTACAATCTCGAATTTAGGGATGTATGGCGTTGACCGTTTTGATGCGATTTTACCGCCGGGACAAGGGGCAATCCTAGCCATTGGCGCATCACGTCCGCAAGTGGTGGCGACAACGGATGGCATGATGGGGGTGCGGAATCAGATGCAGGTGAATATGACCTGTGATCACCGGATTGTTTACGGTGCTGATGCAGCAGCATTCCTACAAGATTTGGCGAAGTTGATTGAAACCAATCCGCAATCGTTGACGCTGTAATCTTATTTTGTCCTGTAACACACACGATCAAATAGTGGCGAAGGGCGGGTTTTGTCTTTGAGGTTATCGGTAGATAGTCAAATTAAACGGCTAAACCCGCCCCTACAATTGACAGATGAATTTTTGACAGTCAATGATTCAATTCCACACAATTTGTAAATCTAAAATAAAGCCGGGTAAAACATGTTCTCCCGATAACTGGGTCGGATTTTCCAGTATTTCTACCGTTTGTCCTTGGCGATAAATTTCAACCCGACGAGTTGGTCGATAGAGTAACCAACCCAGTCTGACTTGATTATTCATGTATTCCTGCATTTTAGCTTGGGTTTCTGATAACGTATCGCTGGGTGACATTAACTCCAAAACAAAATCCGGAGCAATGGGTGGAAACTTTTCTTTTTGTTCCTCTGTCAGCGCATCCCATCGTTGTTGTTGAACCCAAGCCACATCAGGAGAACGGTTCGCCCCATTGGGTAGATGAAAACAGGTGGAAGAGTCGAAAACTTCTCCCAATCCAGTTTGTCGATTCCAAATAACGAAATCAGCGATAATTCCAGCATTTCGTTTTCCCGTTTCTCCGCCTGTGGGGGACACGATGATCAGTTCTCCTTTCGCATTACGTTCAAATTTTACATCGGGATTGACTCGACACAGATGATAAAATTGCTCTTGATTCAGGTGAACAATTGGGTCGAGGTTAAGCGTAACGGTTGTCATAAGTAGTTAAGATAGAAAGCAATTGATACAGTTAAAGACTATTTTACGCGATCGCTTAATTTCCCTCGCCATCAACGCTCAGAACTGGTGCAGGTTTTACCATTACACCACCATCTGTAGGGAACCCTTGATGAACATTGGTGTAAACTTAAGGTTGAAAGCTTTATTTAATCAGAGATCCCCCCTAGCTCCCCTTCAAAAGGGGGGGAACAAGAAAGGTAGGGTAAGCAAACGATGTCTGAACAGTTCGTCCAAGGTGAAACAATAGCCGCGATCGCAACTGCTGTTGTTCCCCAACAGGGGAGTGTGGGAATCGTGCGGGTGTCGGGCGAAAATGCCTTAGAAATCGCCCGTCAACTATTCCACGCACCAGGGCGTCAACTGTGGCAGACTCACCACATTCTCTATGGGTATGTGCGTCATCCTCAAACCCAACAGATCGTTGATGAAGCCCTACTCCTAATTATGCAATCCCCTCGCTCTTATACTCGTGAAGATGTCGTCGAGTTCCATTGTCACGGTGGGATTATGCCTGTGCAGCAGGTGTTGCAATTATGCCTAGAATTAGGCGCACGATTAGCCCAACCGGGAGAATTTACCCTGCGAGCATTTTTGAACGGGCGGTTAGATTTAACCCAAGCCGAAAGTATCGCTGACTTAGTGGGTTCTCGTTCCCCCGCCGCCGCCCAAGCTGCATTAGCGGGAATACAAGGGAAGCTAGCTGTACCGATTCGCCAACTCCGGGCGACGTGTTTAGATAGTTTGGCAGAAATTGAAGCCAGAATCGACTTTGAGGAAGATTTACCTCCTTTAGATGAAGCCGGGATCATTGCCCAACTGCAACAAGTATTAACCAATATTAAGCAAATTCTCGCCACCGCCGATCGCGGTCAATTATTGCGAACCGGCTTAAACGTCGCCATTGTCGGGCGTCCGAATGTAGGTAAATCCAGCTTATTGAACGCCTGGAGTCGCAGCGATCGCGCGATCGTTACTGATTTACCCGGTACAACTCGTGATGTGGTAGAGTCGCAGTTAGTCGTTGGTGGCATCCCCATACAGGTTCTAGATACCGCCGGAATCCGGGAAACCGTGGATCAAGTCGAGAAAATTGGCGTTGAGCGATCGCGCCGTGCGGCTGAGGCGGCTGATTTAATTGTATTGGTGATTGAAGCTACAGCAGGATGGAGTTCAGACGACCAAGAAATTTATACCCAAGTCAAACACCGTCCCCTAATTTTAGTGATTAATAAAACCGATCTCGCCCCCGCTGATTCTGTCTCCTATCCAGATAGTATTGACCGAGTAATTACAGCCGCCGTCACTAAAAATGAAGGGATTGAGGCATTAGAACAAGGAATTCTGGAAGCCGTACAAACGGGAACCCTACACGCGGCTGACTTAGATTTAGCGATTAACCAGCGACAAGCCGCCGTCCTAACCCAAGCCAAGATAGCGCTGGAACAGGTACAAGAAACTATCGCCCAACAGTTACCCTTAGATTTTTGGACAATTGATTTACGTGGCGCGATTCAAGCCTTAGGTGAAATTACTGGGGAAGAGGTAACGGAATCCGTGCTTGACCGGATTTTTAGTCGCTTTTGTATTGGTAAGTAGGTTTCCTGATGTTACTCGAATTAAGTGGTTTCGTAGTAAAGGCTTTAGCATTTAAACTTTTAATTGAGTTTGACCGGACATGATATAAAAAGCGCAAGGATAATGCCTTTACAGACAGATATTCAGGTATTTTTATAGCGAGAAAGGAGTAACTACTCCCTTAATAATTTAGTCCGCGCAGGCGGACGCAAGTTTGTGTAGGCGTGACTTCCAGTCGCCGGGACAACTGATAGTCACTTTTTTTTCACATTCATCAAGGAACAATAGAGAAGAATCATCATACATGTTGCGACGGTGCTAACAATGAACTCTAACGAGATGAGAAATCAAGCCTCTATTACCAGCCCATCCAGGGAATTGAATCCAAACATCAAAGCCCCTGATCCGATTCCGGTAAATAGCGATATAATAAAACTTTTCCCTGAACCCCTTGCCCTGTTGTTACATTTTTCTTTGACCATTTTGGAACCCAGGAACGAGGAATTAGACCAGCCCATCCAACCCCCAAGCGCCACAGGAGGCTTAGGCGAAGCTCAATTTGCCCTCGCCTTCCGCTTGTCTCCCAACGCCATGGCAATCAGCACCCTAGCTGATGGACGCTTGTTGGCGGTCAATGATCGGTTACTTCACCTAGTCGGGTATCAAAAAGACGAACTGATTGGCACAAGCACAGTCGAATTAAAGTTTTGGCTGCATCCAGAGGAGCGTACTCGCTTTATCCAGCAATTACAAACTCAGGGAACCATTCACAATTATGAATTTAATTTTCGTCTCAAGTCAGGACAGGTAAAAACGGGGTTATTATCAGCAAATATTATTAACTTTAGTGGACAAGACTGCTTACTCAGTATCATTAACGACATCACTGAACGCAAACATGCTGAGGAACAAGTAACACGTCTAGCTAAAATGAGCCAAGCCATTAGTAGTGCGACGGATTTTCAGACTGCATTGGATGTTGCTTTACATCAAGTCTGCGAAATTACAGGCTGGAGTTATGGCGAAGTGTGGATTCCCGCGACGGATGGTATGGCATTAGAATGTAGTCATAGTTGGTATGGTAAATATACAGATATCGATTCTCCAGACGCCGCAAAATTCGAGCAATTTCGAGAGTATAGTGCTGCCTTAACCATCTTACCCAATGAAGAACTACCTGGACGAGTATGGCATCAAATTCAGCCGGAGTGGGTTGATGATTTAGCGACGTTTCCAGATGACCTTTTCCTGAGATTAGAACTCGCGGTTAAATGCGGATTTAACTCAGCATTTGCCGTCCCCATAGTGACACCAACCGCTGCTCAAGAATCCGTTTCCGTCTTAGCCGTGCTGGTGTTTTTTATGGCAAAAAAATACCCACCTGACCATCATTTCTTTGAGCTAGTTACAGTTATTACTAATCAGTTAGGTAGTGTGATGCAGCAGAAGAAAGCGGTCACAGAGATGCAAGCCCTTTTCGCCGCGATGACGGATGTGGTGCTGGTGATTGATGCCTCAGGACGATGCCTAAAAATTGCCCCCACGAATCCGCTTAGTGACTACAAGCCATCAGCCGAAATTGTGGGTAAAACCTTACACGAACAGTTCCCAGTTAAGCAAGCTGATTTTATTCTCCAAGCGATTCAAGAGGCTCTTTTAACTCAGCAAACGGTTAGTATTGACTATCAGTTGACTGTTGCCGGACGAGATAGTTGGTTCGCGGCTAACCTATCACCCCTGTCTCATGATAGCGTGATTTGGGCAGCACGGGATATCAGTGAGAGTAAATTGCTGGAAAATAAGCTGCGAACGTCGGAAAGTAAAATGCGCCTATTTTTTGAGGCGATGAATGCGATTGTTTTAATTATTGATGTTCAAGACCATACAATAGCAAATATCGAAATAGCGCCGACGAATCCCACCCGCTTTTATGACTTTTACATTGACCCAATTAACCAAACAATCGAACATCTTTTTCAAGAGAAAACGGCTCAGGATTGGTTAGATAAGATTCAACAGGCGCTAACCACTCAGCACACGATCTATTTTGATTACAGTCTACAAAGTGAAGACAAAACAGTCTGGTTTTCCGCCAGTATTTCGGTAATTTCTGAACAATCGGTTATTTGGGTAGCGCGTGATATTACTGATCGAAAACAGGCAGAAGCGGCATTACAGTTAGAGCAAGACAAGTCAGAACGGTTATTACTGAATATCTTACCCGAACTGATTGCCAATCGTCTTAAACAAGATCAGAGGGCGATTGCGGAACATTTTGATCAGGTGACAATTCTGTTTGCCGATATTGTGGGATTTACACCGTTATCGGCACGTCTACAACCGATTGAACTGGTAAATATGCTGAATCAAATCTTTTCTACATTTGATCAGCTAGCGGATCAGTATGGGTTGGAGAAGATTAAAACGATTGGTGATGCGTATATGGTTGTTGGCGGTTTACCTCGTCCCCTAGACGATCATGCCACAGCGATCGCGCAGATGGCGTTGGATATGCAACAAGCGATTCATGAGTTCCAAGTGCAACAGGGGGAGTCGTTTGAAATTCGCATTGGGATTAACACCGGATCAGTTGTGGCGGGTGTGATTGGTAGGAAAAAATTTATCTATGATTTATGGGGAGATGCGGTTAATGTTGCCTCTCGCATGGAATCATCAGGAGAACCAGGTAAAATTCAAGTTACCGCTACTACATACCAACAGTTACAGCACAAGTTTATCTTTGAGCAGCGAGGTGCCGTCAAAGTGAAGGGTAAAGGCGATATGATTACCTATTGGCTTCTGAGTAGGAGGAAATGATGACTGTTTATGCGAACCGGATATTACCCACGATGAAATTGATAGGTTGGTTCTGTATACAGGGCGACCCGATGAAATTGATAGGTTGGTTCTGTTATTTTTTGCAGCGGGTCGCCCCTACAATTTCATGAATGCTGATAAAATTGATAGGTTGGTTGTGTTATTTTTGCCGTGGGTCGCCTCTATCGTTCTATGCCTTACGAACCCCAAAGACACCATCGCCATTCCATTCGCCTCAAAGGATACGACTACAGGAAACCTAGTGCTTATTTTGTCACGCTTTGTATCCGTAATCGGGACTGTCTGCTGGGGGAGATTATCCAAGGCAATATGTATTTATCCCCATTTGGTCAAATTGTAGAAAACGAATGGTATCGAACGGCTGTTGTGCGCCCGAATGTGGAACTTGACGCCTTTATCATCATGCCGAACCATTTGCACGGTATTATTTTTATTACAGATAAGTACTACACTTCATTGAGAGCAACCAGGCAAGAATTATCGGTTGGTTTATCTGATTTGCAACAGATTTATCCTACAGGCACAACTACGACGCAAAAACGACAGGTTAAAGGTGCAGTATCCTGTTCTTTGGGGGCAATTATTGGACAATTCAAATCGCTATCGACTAAACGGGTTAACCGGATTCGCCAAACCCGCTTATCGGTTGTCGGTTGTTGTCTGTAGGGGCGAGTCGCTGCACAAATATGATGCTGTGAGGATTAACGTATCTCGACTCGCCCTGTCAAATGTGATGGTATCAGATAATTCATGAGCGGCGATTCAGGGTGACGCCAATACAATTAATCGGTTGATTTTGGGCGATAGCGATACCTGATACAGGGCGACCCGATAAAATTGATAAGTTGGTTCTGTTATTTTTTGCAGCGGGTCGCCCCTACAATTCCATGAATGGCGATGAAATGGATGGGTTGGATTAATTTGTGCGGTCGTTCATGTTTATTTTTCATTTATTTCCAATATTTAATGCAATGCAACACGATTGTATCCCTGACTTTTGGCGTGATAGAGTGCCTTATTCGCTCGTTGAATAATTACCTCGATGTTGGCATCGTCTAATT
Source organism: Coleofasciculus sp. A1-SPW-01 (assembly GCF_040217205.1). Classification (NCBI taxonomy): domain Bacteria; kingdom Bacillati; phylum Cyanobacteriota; class Cyanophyceae; order Coleofasciculales; family Coleofasciculaceae; genus Coleofasciculus; species Coleofasciculus sp. A1-SPW-01. The sequence goes on from NZ_JAVJNP010000160.1 coordinate 13,129, forward strand.
GATAACTAGCTACACCAACTGTTACCGTCATTTGCACCTGTTTATCGCCAATCCCTATGGTAATTTGTTCCATCCGCTTTCTCAAACGTTCAGCCACACGCACCGCCCCACTACTATCGGTTTCAGGAAGTAATGTGACAAACTCTTCACCGCCAAATCGTCCACAATAATCTGCCTCACGCAATGAACCAACGATGCTTTTTGCCACACCCTTAAGCACTTCATCTCCCATTGTATGCCCATACTCATCATTGATTTGCTTAAAGTGGTCAATGTCAATCATCAGGATAGACATGAAACGTTTGTAACGAGAGGCTCGATTAAATTCTTGATAGGCAACCGTTAAAAAATGACGGCGATTCCAGAGTCCTGTCAGGGGATCAGTAATCGCTAACTTTCTCAACAAATTCGCTAATTTTTCGTGTTCTTTAACCAATCTATTTAATTGTTTTTGAGTCTGCTTCAATTCTAAATGGGTTCGGACACGGGCAAGAATTTCTGCTGGATTAAAGGGGTGAGTAATTGTATCGGCTGCGCCCTTCTCAAATGCTTCAATTAAATACTCTTGTTCACGAACCGTCCGCATCAGGATAATTGGACTTGTTGTTAGGGGAGGTGGAGATTTCAGATAGTCACACAACTCTAATCCACTCATCTTGGGCATGGTTAAAGCCATAATAATTAAGTCAGGCTTATCAAGGTGTACACGCTCAATCGCATCCTGTCCGTTGCTGACAACAATTGTTTTGTAGCCTTCGGCTTCTAAAATGACATGAAGAATTTGTAAATTATTGGGATTATCATCAACAATCAAAATTAGGAATTTTTCCGGAAAAAATTGTTTCATTGGTCATTATCCCTCCCCCTGGGCTATCTTGATATTTTATCGGAGAGTAAGGCAGAATAGTTAATGGAATTGTGACAATCAATATTGTTCCTTGCCCAGGGGTTCAATGACAATGGATTTGACCTTTGTGTTTGTCAACAATAATCTGGTAACTAATTGACAAGCCTAACCCTGTGCTATCTCCAACAGGTTAGGATGGGCAGATTTTCGGTTTACCAGTTATTCAGAGATAGAAAATACAAAGCTGCTCAAGTATTTCCGCAGCGCTGCACTAACGGTTGGGCGACTTGTTTGAGTTTCAGATAAAAGTCCGAATCATCAGGCGGTGGCGTAAATTGATCAATGGGGTGGTGGTTAGTTTCGCGACGAGACCCTTCTACTGGTTCAGGCAGACTGGTATGATCAGGAGAAATTAGGTCTGGAGGAGTGCGATCGCGTTCCCTAACCTGTTCCGTTTCTGGTTCAGGCTGGGCGGGCGTTTGCGGTGACGCTTCAACGGATTCTGTTGCCGATTCAGTGACAACAAATTCCTCTGACTTCGCCACCGCAACCGTAGAACTTGACTCAAACATATCCGGGAAACTCTCTATCCAGGACATCGATTCGGATGTCGTATCAACAGGGGCATTCAAATCTTGCGGTAATTTGCGACAAATCAACCGTTCAAACTCATGATTAAAGCGATAGATAGGCTGTTCTCGTCGCCCCCAGACGGCTAAAATTTGTTCAACCGAAATCGCCTTATACCGTCCCTGATACAAGGCTTCAATGACCGCCAAACGAATCCACTGGGCGGGATAGTCCTCCAACCAAAACTCAACTAATTCTGCCGCAGAATATCCCCTCAGTTCAAATCCATAGTGACTGAGTAACTCCACGGCATAGATAATGGCTGAATCTATTTCATTTGTCATTCGTCATTGGTCATTGGTCATTGGTCTAGGGAACAGGGAACAGGGAACAGGGAACAGGGAACAGGGAACAGGGAACAGGGAACAAACAAACTCAAAACTTTGGTTGGGGCGGGTTTAGTCACATCGGGGCGGGAAAAAAACGATAATAGTGAAACCCGCCCCTACATCCCTTAAAAACTCTTTGATCCTTGAACAATATACGGGGAATTGATAGCATTGACACGCCCTTGTTGCACTAAGGCTTGATACAGAAACGCCGTGGCATCGGCACGGGTGGCAGCTTTTTTCGGGTTTAACCGGGAGGGTTTGGGATAATTGACGATAATCCCGGCTTGAGTAGCTGCCGCTACAGCAGATTGGGCGTAAATGGGAATATTATCTTGATCCTGATAAATTTCCAAGGGGTTTCCCTCTGCCTCAGGTAACGACAGCCCCTGGACTAAGGAGACAATCAACTCAACCCGCCGTAAACTTTGTTGGGGGTGAAAGGTTTGGTCGGGGAAGCCGGAAAGGAAGCCACCGCGATAGGCTTGGCTAATGACGGCTGACGCCCAGAAGTTGGCGGGAACGTCGCTAAATTGAGTAGCGGGGCGGATGGGTGTGGGATTAAAGACTTTCACCACTAACGCCGCATATTGCGCCCGATTTAATGGTGCATCCGGTTTAAAGCTACCATCGGCAAAGCCGCTAATTAAGTTTAATCCGGCGAGAGGGCGAATAAAATCAGCCGCCCAATGATTTTGAATATCGGTAAACGAGGGAACATACCCCTCCGGGTTAACAATATAAGGGGATGAGATAGCCGAGGCTTCGCCAGTTGAGACTAACGCCTGGTAAATTAAGGCAGCGACTTCGGCGCGGCTAATCGGTTGCATAGGGGCAAGTTCTTGAGGGCGGGGATAATTCACCACCAATTGCCGTTGTGTCGCCGTAGCAATAGCATCTGTAGCATAGCTGGGAATCTGGGCGCGATCGCGGTAAAACAAAAGTAGGTTGCCATTCCCACTCCCTAATCCCAACCCATTCACCACCGAAACCAGCGCCTGTATCCGGGTCAGATTTTGTTGGGGGCGAAATGTGCCATCAGGAAATCCAGAGATAAATCCCATACTCGCCGCCTTACGAATCGCCGCCGCCGCCCAAAAGTTATCCGCGACATCGCGAAATGACCCCGATGTCGCCCCCACCTGGCGCGGTAAGTTAAACGTTTGGGCAATAATCGCCGCATACTGGGCGCGGGTAATATTCGCTTCCGGCTTAAACGTGCCATCAGGAAACCCGCTAATTAACTCCCGTTTAACTAATTCCTGAATAAACCGACTTGCCCAATGATTGCCCAAATCACTAAACTGAGTCGGACCCAGTGCTGATGCAGGAACCTCTGCTGCACTCAAGGTAACTGCACCAGAAATACGGGCAGGATTTAACAAGTTGCCCACCGAAACTAATGTCAATGACGTACTATTTTGTAAATCAACATCACCATTATCTTGTAAGATATTCCCGGCTGGGTCTTGACGACTACCTAAATTCGGTTGGGCAGACCCATTGACAATTAGCCCCCCATTGGTATTTTTTTCAATCCGATTCCGGCGCAGAACGGGTTTAGCTTGGCGAGAGAGAACAAGTCCCGCCTTATTATTGATTAACGTATTATCAGCAATTAACGGAGCCGCATTATCACTCAGGGCAATCCCATACCCCGTCCGTTGACAGCGATTGCGCCGCAGTTCCCCTTTCGCATTTCGCACCAGAAAGATACCACTGGAGGCATTGTCACTCAATTCATTATCCATAATCACCGGTTTTGCCGTCCCCGTGACAAAAATCCCCTCCCTACCGCAACGAGTTAGAGTAGAATTCGCGATAATCGGGGCGCTGGATTCAATCCAAATCCCTGTCCCTTTAGTGACTGGATTCGTCACCGTCACCCCGCGCAATTCCGCTTGAGAATCAGGTTTAACCGTAATCGATTGACTGCCAAAACTGGGGCTACTATAATCACCACTCCCCACAATAGATATATCCTTACCTTTACTCGACTCATCACCGATGATAATCATCCCAGAGGGAATCACAATCGGGAATCGCTCCCCGTTAGCCGCATTGTACATCCCCGGCGCCAGGTAAATCGTAGTATCAGCCGTAGCTTGTGCGATCGCATGGGTTAAGGTGCGAAAGGGAGCATCCGCAGTGCCTATATTCGCATCCTGACCCGTTGTGGGGTTAACATACAGAGTGGATTGAACCATTCGTTTAAATAAAATCGCCTATAGTCATCTTAAGTGGAATGTCACTGACTTAGGCTGGGTTCGTAGTAGGCACTTTAGTGCCAGAAGCGCTAAAGCGCTTACTACAAACTCTAAAGTCAGTGCCATTCGACTTAAGCTGTTCGGCATTTAAACCTTAATGTCAATAATGACGAAATCCTTGTAGTGCGTTAAGCGAAGCCATGCCGAAGGCTTTGCATCTTGCTCGCTACTAATACCCAATTTAAATGCATGACAGCTTATCAAAACCCCGATACCATAAACGACATCGATTCAAAAGTCAGAGATTGACCGGAATTCATGCGTCTCAAGCCTCGTCCTTTCCGAACAACTTTGATTTTTGATATCGTCTTTTAGCACATCAAGAAGACAACCGCCTAAAGAAACAGCATCCTCAATAGTGAAATTCATTTTATCAGCGACATCCGTAAAAGCTAAAACAGCCAAAATCCGGCTCACCTCACTAATAAAATAGTCGCGTTTATCAATAAAAACAGTCTGATCGCGTAACTCCAGAAATTTCCACTCTGTTCCCGTCGTTACCGCCCCATAAATACTCTCCCTCGGTTCCTCGTTGCTTTGATTAAACAGTTGAGCCGCAATCATTTCAGCAATACACTGCGCCAAAACTGACTTAATATTTTCGTTCTTAGCTTCAACTAGGGTAAGCACAGGAGTCCGAATTTCATAAGAGTCTGGGGAAGCCGTCAGGATATAATCACAATATCCATTTAAACCCGCGCTAGGAGCAACATTGAACTCTGAACCCGAGAAAAAGCCAATTTTAAACCCAAAGTGTCGCCGCATTTCTAAAACCCTTACTGTTCCCTGTTCCCTGTGACACACTGAGCGTGTTACCGAGCGGAGTCGAGGTAAGTCGAGGTATTCCCTGTTCCCTCCTCTCAACCGTTAACTTTAGTTTTGTCCGACTACTTATGATGTATCCTACCTTAACGGCGGTTGCTTTATTCCCGAGTCCAATTACTGACCCTGTTGCCGTCTTCTTAACCATTTTGGCAATTATGTTAGTCGCGCCACTCCTGTTTGAACGATTGCGACTTCCGGGTATTGTTGGCTTAATTCTAGCGGGTGTGATAGTTGGACCCAATGTGCTGGGGTTATTAGAACGGGATAGTACCATCATCCTCTTGGGAACGGTGGGACTCTTGTTTTTAATGTTCATGGCGGGACTCGAAACCAGCCTCAATGACCTTAAATATAACGCCGATAAAGCCGCAATTTTTGGTTTAGCCACATTCTCTTTCCCCATGATTCTGGGTACGGTGGCAATGTTACTCCTAGGATATAGTTGGCTAGCATCGATTCTAGTCGCGTCTTGTTTTGCCACCCATACACTTTTGGCATTACCTATCCTCACCAAGTTGGGATTAATGCGGACACAAACCGTAACCACAACCTTGGGCGGAACATTAATTACTAATGTTTTGGGACTCTTAGTTCTGGCGGTAGTCGTGAAAGCCGATGGCGGAAATCTGACCCTAGGATTCTGGTTGTTTCTGATTCCCGCCCTCACTATCTATACAGTAGCAACATTATGGGGCGTCCCTAAACTGGGGCGCTGGTTCTTTCGCCAATTTGGGCATGATGAAGGGGCGGAGTTTATTTTTGTCCTCGCCACATTGTTTGTGGTGTCTTACGCGGCGGGTTTAATTGAAATTGAACCGATTATTGGCGCATTTTTAGCCGGAATTGCGATTACCCAAATCATTCCTCAATTGAGTCCGTTAATGAATCGGATTCAGTTTATTGGCAATACCTTATTTGTGCCATTCTTTTTGATTTCCGTGGGAATGCTAATTGACCCGTTAATTTTAGTCAAGCAGCCGAAATCAATCTTGGTGGCGCTGGTGATGATTGGCGCGGAAATGGTGAGTAAGTTTGGCGCGGCTTGGGCACCAGGTAAGCTGTTTGGGTTTCAATTTCCTAGTATTATGGTCATGTTTGGGTTGTCCATGGCACAGGCGGCGTCTACCTTGGCGGCGATTACGGTAGCTTATGAAATTAAACTGGTGGATCAGTTAACCGTAAATGGGATAATTGCCATGATTTTAGTCACCTGTGTCGCCTCTCCTTGGATTACCGAACGCTGGGGAAAACAGGTGAAACCTCACGGACAACAGGAGGGAGGAAATCAAGGAAAACCGCCATCGTTGGCAAAGCGGGTATTAGTTCCGGTAGCGAATCCCAAGACGGAAGATAATTTATTACAATTGGCATTAATTTTAGCAAAAACAGCCGAAGGAACCTTACTTCCGCTGCATGTTTTATCGGATAAAACCGGACTCATTTCCCCAGAGGCGAAGATGCTACAAACCCAGCTTTTAGCGGCGGCGGAACGAATTGCCCATGCAGCCGTAACTAAAGTAGAACCGATTGGGCGGGTGGATGATACGATTGACCGAGGGATTACCCGCACGGCAGCCGAACGAGAGGCGACGTTGATTATTTGTGGCTGGAAGGGGTATTCCACGACTCGTGAGAGCTTTTTTGGCAGTGTGATTGATAATGTTATCTGGCGATCGCAGGTTCCGGTATTAATTGCCCGATTCTCGCAGCCGATTGAGAATACTGCACGAGTGGTATTAGCGGCGACGGATCAGGAGACGGTATCAGTGACATTTAAACCGACGGTGACGTTAGCGCAAAGCTTAGCAGCGGCGTTGAAAGCCACGTTTCGATTGGTGATTGTGGTGACGGGAGTAGGGGAGTTTGCCTGTCAGCCAAGGGAGTGGGGGTTGGCAAACACAAGTGAGTTGGTGCAAGTGCGGGGGAATTTTGTACAGAATGTGTCGCGGATGGTGCAACGTCATGATTTACTTATTCTCACGGCAAGTACCCATCCCAGCTACCTTTTGGCGATTCCCACATTAGGGGGAGAACCAGAGGCGATCGCACGGACGCAGCAAGACACCTCTATCATTGTCGTACATTTTCCCAGCAGTAGCTGAACAAGGTGGGGAGGTTTTGTGTAGGGGCGGGTTTGACAACTATCGTTTCTTACCTCACCTAAATTTAACTAAACCCGCCCTGACTCCTGCACAATCTTCACTCCTCCTCCTTATCCACTAAATCGCCGAGATAGAGTTCAATGAACATCTCGGCGGCGACGGGATTGATTGTATTCAGCGCTTTGACAATATCCGCAACGGTTTCGGCTGTTGGGTCTATTTTTTCATGAAACCAACGAAAAACTTTGTTTCGCTCAATCCCTAAAGCTACCGCCAATTTATTTTGGCTGATTTTATAGGCTTCTAGGGTCTGTTTGAGGGCTTGTCCTGCTCTTCCCATGCTTCTGTCGCGCTTACCTTGTCCGCAGGACAATCGTGTCAGAGGAGCATGACCTCGTAAATGTTGCCAAGTATGGTAACATCTGCTAATCTCTTAAATGTTATCAATTTTGGTAACATTTTCAGCAACAATTAGGTGAATCCAATGTCTCAAGAGTTTGTTTCAAATAACCTAGAAAAAGTACCTCCCGTCCCATCAGCGACGCCAGAATCTACCGCTAGCCGTGAACCTGTAAAAATCTCGATTATTGGCTCTCGTCGAGGCGTCAAAAGTATCATTCACACCTTGTACCGCCTCCAGTTTGCTGAAGTGATGGCTTGGAGTCCCTTACAACCGACAGGTAAACCGGGTGAATTTGTGAGTATGCTGATTCGGCAAATTTCTTTTCGTTCCGAGTAACAAGAGTCTGATTGACCCATAGCTGTAGAGGCGAGTTTGACCCCCTTGTCTGCAAAACTCGCTCTCCCTGCGCTCCTGTTATAGTCGAGGAATGTAGAGATGCGACGGGTATACCTGGAGGATAGGATGAATCACTTTTCCAGTTTGATGTCTTTTTTACGCGATCGCAAGACATTTTTAACCGAGGTTGAGAAGGAAGATGAGTGTGGAGCAACAAATGCGAGATTTGTAAGTCGAGATAAAATTATGAAATAAATTTATTGTCTTTACGCTAAAGTCAGAATGGAGCTTACTTGGTAAGTCTTGGAATCCGTTTTAACTGAGATATTGCACCATTTTCAGTAAGCCCCAACACCCGCAAAGAACTCAAGTTCTTGGCTAAAAGCTCAAGTCGTCTAAAGACGACTCAAACTCTTATCCAGTCAGCCTGAGTATGTCAACCGTGCGATCGCATCGTGTAATTCCTCTTTTGTATAAAGGGTATTGGATTTTACCCGAATTTATTGGCTAAACCCGCTTCTACTACCGAACCCATACTCTAATCCTGGAGAACCGCAGCTACCCGCTTGAAGATTTGAAGCACATCATAAAGCTGGTTACGGCGAGGAAGAAGCGAAAATACATCAGATATATCGTACTCAGGAAATGCTTGTTGGCTTAACTTCAAAAAAGCAAACATCCCCCCATTTGTCACCATACCATAAACAGGTTGATCAGGATGACGGTTCGCCATCATATAAGCCAAAGCTTGGGGAATCGCTAACTCAATATTGAGATCACTGTGTTTAGCTTCTAGTACCACAACCCAAAATTGCTCCAACACGACCAAAAAATCTATCCGTCCCCGCAAAATCTCATCATCAACAACAGTCGTAATTTCAACCGATACTTCTGATCGCAGCTTAAACGGGAAATCATAAAAACCCGCCAATTCCAGCAAGCGAGACACAACAATCAGATTGACCGCTCCCTCGGCTAATACTCCATCGGCTCGATGATAGCGGTATCTGTCTCTAATCTGGTCTAACGTAGCTTGCTCCTGTTGGGTGAGTTCAGGCAAGTTCTCAAACCATTCTGTAAAGAATTGTTCATCTTCCGTTCGCCGAAGATTAAACTTGTTATGGACATCGTTTAGGGTTTTAATCGTTTGGGTAATTGCGGTTTGAACCATCTGTCTGGTTTTGTTTCAGTTGTTATAGTTAATTTTACACTTCATAGTGTAAGGTGCGTTACTAAGTGGACTTCAATAAGCTGTTAAGCTGTTCGGCATTTAAACCTTGATGTCAATAATGGTGAAATCCTTGTAGTGCGTTTAGCGAAGCCATGCCGCAGGCTTTGCATCTTGCTCGCTACTAATACCCAATTTAAATGCATGACAGCTTATCTAGAAATTCGACAAATCTCTTCTTATCTGAATGAGCTATACTTTGTCCAAAGGTAAGCGTACATTGAAGAGATGAATATTAAATTTGGTCTAAAAATTGCTGGAAAGACAGGTTTGCCGATGCTGGCTGAGGGGTCAAGTAACGCTGATTTTGAAGTCTCTATTAAATGCAAGTTTCCCAATCAAAAGAGTAATCGTTGAGGATAATAAAATTGTTGTTGGTGGCTGACGACCTAAAATAGTGGACGAGATTTTACGGTGAGATCGGGCGCACGTCGGTCATCCGTGTCAACTTAAGGTCGAAAACCAATGCTGGTAAGGTTTTCAGCTATGTCTATTTACTGCTCAAAATTTCCCCCTCATCCCCTAACCCCTTCTCCCACCGTGGGGAGAAGGGGGATCGGATGCTCTTGCTCCCCTCTCCCCGGCGTGGGAGAGGGGCTGGGGGTAAGGGGTTGAGCTTAAGTTGACACCAATGCACGTCGGTGCGCCCCTACCAGTAATGTTTCATAACAAACGACAAATGACAATTAAAGCGCCTGTGCCCGCAACCACGCTACTGGTAAATAAAGCAACTTCCGCCCCTTAGACACATAAGCCCGTTGCGTAAATACATCATAATTATTATGCTCAATGACATCTAAAATGCCCTGATACAGCATCGTAGCCGCCCAGACGGGCCAACGCGCATCCCGACTCAGCGCCCCAATACCCTTTTCTGCGTAAGTATAAAACTTACGCGCCCGTTGAATTTGGAAGCGCATGAGTTCCTGCCAGCGCTCGTCCACAACTCCCTTAAATAAATCCTCTTCTGTATAATTAAATAGCGCTAATTCATCTAATGGCAAGTAAATTCGACCCCGTTGAGCATCTTCGCCAACATCGCGGAGGATATTGGTCAACTGTTTAGCAATCCCTAACGCGATCGCTTCCTCTACCGGATTCGTCCCAAACTGACTATTCCAGGGCGTTTGACTCCAATCCAAGTCAAATCCTAGCACCGGACTGGTCATTAATCCCACCGTACCCGCCACACGATAGCAGTACAGCTTCAGTTCTTCAAAGGTTTCATAACGGCTGCGATATAAGTCCATCCGTTGACCGGCAATCATATCCCGAAACGGTTGAATATCCATCGGGAACCGTTGCAACGTATCCACTAACGCTACATCCGCGTCCTCGATTGGCTGTCCCGCGAAAACAGATTCTAACTGCTGTTCCCAGCGATCCAAGGTTTCCGGCGTGGTTAAACGGGCTTGGGGACCATCCACCAGTTCATCGGTTCGCCGACACCAGAAGTAGATTGCCCATATCGCACGCCGCTTTTGTTCTGGCATCAGTAAGGTAGCCAGATAAAACGTCTTGGCGTATTTTGCTGTAATCTGACGACAGATTTCATAAGCCTCAGATTCAGGAACCAGCTTTCTCATGGGCGGAGATTTAGGCAATTGAAGCATTCGTTGCAGGTAATTCGGTTAGGGGCTTGCGGAGTAGATCCTGGATTAAGTCATAGCAGTTAACCGTCAAAAGAAGTCAAAAGAATGGTACTGACTCCTATAGTCGAGAAACACGTTTCCCAGAACCCAAGCTCAAGTACGCTAAAATTTAGCGGGTCAGTCTTGGAACCCAGTTCAACGGAACGCCAGCTTCCAGCCCACAGACAAAAAACAGCTTCTCGCCGATTTTAGTTCCAGGGCTTTAGCTGGGATAGTTACGGTAAAGACGGATAGTGGGGTGAGGATAATGAGTTTTTCTCTTAACCCGCACCGACAACCTCTTTACTGTCCACCTGTTTAAACAGCCGTTGACTTGAGCCTCCTGATTCATGACGCCTGACAATCACCTGCGATGTCAGCTTACCAGAAAGTACGGCACCCTCCATACTGGCAAGGTAACGTTGCATGGTGTAATCGCCAGTCAAGTAAAAATTGGGGATGGGTGTTTCTTGGGAGGGACGATGGGCTTGTCGTCCCGGAATGGCTTTGTAAACGGAACGTGGAGTTTTGACGATGTGATACTTGAGCAACTGGGCAGGGCTATCACTATCAAAATGTTTAGGGAAGAGTTTCTTGAGTTCTTCCAGCGTCGCCGCCACAATATCCTGATCGGATTTACCAATCCAATCTTTAGCTGGGGCGAGAACTAACTCCAACATCGAACGGTCAGGGTTAGCGTATTCCCGACAGGTATTGCTCATGTCAGCATACACTGACAAAAGGGGCGATCGCGAAAAGAGTAGATGGTCAATATCTGTTAATTTCCGGTCAAACCACAAATGCAGGTTAATCACCGGAACCCCTTCTAACCCTTCTAGCTTATTGAAGAACTCCATCTCTCGCCAAGGTTGAGGCATGATTAACTTTAAGGGATCGACAGGCATTGCCGAGACATAAGCATCCGCCGTCAGCACTTCGTCCCCATGTTCACCCCGAATCAAAAATCCCTGTACCGTCTGATCCGGATTGAGTAAAAATTCCTTCACCGGAACATTTAATCGTACCTCCCCACCCCTGGCGGTAATATAGTCTACCAAGGGTTGACAGAGGCGCTCCGTTGGGGAACCATCCAAGAATGCCATTTTCGACCCATTCTTTTCCTGGAGAAAGCGATTCAGCGCCGTCAACACCACCGTTGCCGAAATTTCATCAGGGTTGATAAAATTCAGCGCTTTCGCCATGGCGATAAAGACTTGCTTTTCTACCCGTGGCGGTATAGTTTGACGCTGTAACCACTCGGAGAAGGAATATTGATCCATCTGTTCAACATACTTCTGACCATTAATAATGGCGGGAATCAAACCCAAGCCAAACCGGATCTTCTCCGACCAGGTCAGCATATCGTTATTTCGCAGAATCGCAATAATTCCGTTAATCGGTGCCGGTAAATCCGGGAAATCAAACCGAGAGTAGGTGCCGGGTTTCTCTGGCTGATTGAAAATCATGGTGTGGTCTTTCCACTGTAGCCGATCCTCAATCTCTAGCTCCTTAAAGAGCTGTAGCATATTGGGATAGGCACCAAAGAAGATATGTAACCCGGTTTCATACCAGTCTCCGTCTTCGTCTTGCCAAGCGGCAACTTTTCCGCCGAGAACGTCCCGACGTTCTAAAACAATGGGGGTGTGACCTGCATCCGTGAGATATTTGGCACAGGAAAGTCCAGCTAAACCCGCTCCAGCGATCGCAACTCGCATCTGATAGTAATACTCTTTAGTTAGGTGCTTGTCGGTGTACTCTGGATTTCATTATACTTTGCAATCCGTTACATTTGGTAAAAACTGTCGCCGACTTCATCTGCTTCCCCAGCTCCCCCAGCTCCCCCCGCTCCCCCATCTCCCTCACCCCCGTTCCCACGGTCATCAATGATGAACAAACCGACTCAGCTAATCTACCCTACCGTCGATCTATTCTTATATGACCTGCGCGAGAGTTTCGGTCACTCTTTACCGGAAATCCATCACTACCGTCAACAATTTTGGCAAAAAATCGATCCCAACTTAGACGATGATAAACTCAACCAATTAGCCGCCCTAGAAAATCCCGCAGCGGATTATGTCCAACTCTTGGTTAAGGGATTTGAATCTCCCTTAGATGGATACTATCGAGCGCTACAACTCGGAGATGCTTACGCCCTGCAAGTCAATTGTTCAGGTGACTATAAAGACCCAGAAACAAAACAACCGAATGATGCGACCCAACGGATTGAAACTTTAAGTAAGCTAAAAAAAATTATTGCCTCTCACATTAATCATCAGGTGGATACCTGGGAACTGCTCCCCACCCAGCAAGGCACAATTGGTCAAACGTGGCTAGTGTCTGTACAGATTGCTGATAGTAATCAAGATCCCAAACAACTGGCTAAAGACTGTTATAAACAGCTCACGCCCAATCCGAAATGGACTCCTGAATTTAGAGAACCAGGACGATTGTTGGGGTCAAGGGTATTTGAATATTGGCATTCGCCCGATAATTGGCAGCAAGACTGGGAGTCGTTTAGTCAAGAAAACTATCATTTGATCATTTGCATGTTTCCTGCTGGTAAAAAAGTTACGGAAATTCGGCAAAATCTGTATGACATTCACTTGGATTTAATCCGCTTATTTAGCTATCGCCATAAAATTGTTTGGGCATACTGGCAAAGTCGTTGTCGTACTCAAGACTTAAAACTTCAATCTTATGAAATTCGACGTTTAGTTGCCAGTGTCCGTACTTTACCCAATCCGATTCCTGCTCAAGGCTTAAATTTAAAAGAACTGCAATCAACCTTAATCCAAACTTTGCCAATTTTATCAGATTATGCCATGAATTTAAATGATTTAGACTATTATATGACCACGATTCAGGGAAATTTGGAAAATTATCAAAAGCGAATTCAAAAGCTGGAACGCGAAACAAGCAGCTATTTAAAGTTTTTGAACCACTTTAGTGAAGTAGCGAATGAAAAATATCTGCAACAAGTTGCAACAGATAGTGCGACATTTCGTCCCGGATTACCATTGATGGAAAATTTAATTCGGACGATTGGTAGTGTGAGTGGTATTGAACAAACCAAAAGCAATCGCACGCTGAATACAACCGTCGCTTTAATTGGTATCGGATTGATTGTCAGCAGTATCGCCGCGACAGTTTTGGTCGAACAACTACCCCCAGCGAAAGAGACGCCATTCTTGTTCACGCCTGTATTTTGGGGAAGTATTAGCACAGGCGTCATCGCTGTAGTGATTGCCTTTATTCTTCTGTTTCGCGATCGCCGTTAGGAAAAATGTTGAGTGTTGACCCTTCACGATCTTTAAGGGAACCTGGTTTGTAGGGGCGGGTTTAGGGACTTTATGCGTGGCTATGGATGGTAATGTTTGTGCAAAACCCGCCCTGACCGAGTTTTAAGATATAAGAAAATATGAGAATGGGGCAACCAATCAGGTAACAAATGACATAAGACAAATGACAAATGACTATTTAGCCAATCAGTGGTTGCAACAGGGAATTGAATACTTTCAGATTGGGCGCTACGGGGAAGCGATCGCGAGTTTTGAAAAGGCTGCCCAATTCCACCCCAATATGCCAGAAATTTGGTTCCATTGGGGGAATACTTGTTTTCATCTAGGATGGTTCGACGCGGCGTTGACGAACTATGAGAAAGCGATTACCTTGAAACCGGATTACTCAGAAGCCTGGTTTAATCAGGGAAATATTCTATTTAAATTAGGACGCCTAGAAGACGCTTTAGCGAGTTATGACCAAGCGACACAATTTAATCCCGATTTGGCAGTGGCTTGGGGAAATCGGGCAAGTACGCTGTATAATTTAGGACAGTATGAAGAAGCGTTAGCCAGTTGTCAACAGGCGACTCACTGCCAACCGGATTATGTGCAAGCTTGGTATATGCAAGGGTTGGTGTTGATGAATGGGGGACGCAAAGAGGAAGCATTAACTAGCTTTGATCAAGCCACAAGCTTAAATCATGACTATCTGGAGGCTTGGAAACATAAAGGCTGGATTCTGTTTAATTTAAACCGTTATACTGAAGCATTAGACAGTTGGCAACAAGCGGTTTCACTACAGCCCAATGATTACGAGGTGTGGTTTCAGCAAGGGAATACATGTTATCGGTTGGAACGGTTAGACGATGCTTTAGCGAGTTATGAAAAAGCCATTACCTTACAACCTGATGCCCCAGAAGCATGGAATAATCGGGGATTGGTTTTGTTTCATTTAACTCGCTATACCGAAGCCGTGACAAGCTGCGAAAAGGCAACTAAACTACAACCCAATTACCCAGAAGCTTGGTTTCATCGCGGTAATGCCTTGTTTAGTTTAGGACGTTTAGAGGATGCGATCGCGTCTTATGACCAAGCGTTGCAGCTTAAACCCGATGATTACGCCACTTGGGGCAATCGGGGTAGTGCGTTATATAGTTTGGGACGGTATCGAGAAGCGGTTTCGAGTTGCCAGAATGCTACCTATTTTAATCCCGACTATGCCGAGGCGTGGTACATGCAGGGATTAGCGCTAATGCAGGGAGAACAACCCAACGCCGCGATCGCTTGTTTGGATAAAGCGACAGCCTTGAAACCTGATTATGCCCAAGCCTGGTTGTATCGGGGTCATTTATTATTTCAATTAGGGCATTTAGCCGACGCGATCGCTAGTTGTCAACAGGCGACGACACTTCAACCCGACTATGTAGAGGCTTGGTCTATTCAAGGTATCGCCTTGATGCAATTACAACGCCCCCACGAGGCGATCGCTTGTTTGGATCGAGTGGTTGAATTGTACCCGGAACACCCGGAGGCTTGGAAACATCGGGGAACGGTTCTGTGTCAGTTGGAACGCTTAGAGGACGCAATTAGCAGTTTTGATCGGGCAATTACCCTCAAGCCAGACTATTTCCAAGCGTGGTATAATAAAGGGTTACTTCTCATGCATTTAGACCGCCCAGACGCCGCCATTACCACCTTTGATAACGCCCTAGAACTTCAACCGAAACTGTATCCTGCTTGGGTCAACCGAGGCAATTTATTATTACAAGAAGGGCGCTGGGACGCTGCGATCGCCAGTTATGATCAAGCCCTAGCCATTCAACCTAATGTTGCCGAAGCCTGGGCAAATCGAGGGATTGCTTTAGAGAAGCTAGGACGTTACCAAGACGCCTTAGACAGTTATGATCAAGCTTTAGTCCTACAATCCGATGATGCCAAAACCTGGAATCATCACGGAGTTACCCTAATCCAGTTAGGACGTTATCAGGACGCCTTAATCAGTTTCAGCAACGCCTTAGATCATCAACCCGATGACCCAGAAACCTGGAATAATCGCGGATTAGCCTTGGATAATTTAGGGCGATATGAAGAAGCAATGGTTTGTTTTGAACAAGCGATTGAATTAAACTCCGATTATGCCCAAGCCTGGAACAATCGCGGGGTAGCCTTACGGAATTTAGGACGAGAAGAGGAAGCGATTCTATCCTTTGATCAGGCATTAGAATTAAACCCAGATTACCCGGAAGCCTGGAATAATCGGGGTTTAGCGTTACGGCATTTAGGACGAGAAGAGGAAGCGAACGCCAGCTTTGAACAAGCAAATATGAAGAATTAGATAAGTTTAGGTTTTAGTGTATAATGGTTCAATCCTCATGTTTTGAGCAAAACGATGAGATTTATTAATCCCAAAACTGATTACGCCTTCAAGAAAATTTTTGGTTCCGCTGACAGCAAAGACATTTTGATTAGTTTTCTCAATGCCTTGATTTATAACGGCAACTCTACTATTGAAGATTTAGAAATTATCAATCCCAACTTGCCCCCGAAAGTTGAGGGGTTAAAAGATACTTACCTTGATGTCAAAGCTCAACTAAAAAACGGCACACTGGTGATCATTGAAATGCAAGTCCTGAATGTGCAATCCTTTGGGAAGAGAGTTTTGTTCAACGCCGCCAAGACCTATGCCTTTCAACTGCAAAAAGGAGAAGGCTACCGAATGCTTAAACCAGTCATTGCTCTAACCTTGACTGATTTTGAGATGTTTCCGGGTCGCCATCCGTTTACATCCCGCTTCGTTTATCGAGAAGTATCCGATGGCTATGTTTATACCGAAAACGATATTGAACTGATTTTTGTTGAATTACCCAAATTTACCAAAGAAATTGAAGAACTAGAAACGATTACTGATAAATGGATTTACTTTATCAAATCCGCGCGATCGCTCGATGAAGTTCCCACAAATATGGACAATATTCCCGAACTCCACCGCGCCTTTGAAATTGCCAATCAAGCCAACCTAAC
Organism: Coleofasciculus sp. A1-SPW-01; assembly: GCF_040217205.1. NCBI lineage: Bacteria > Bacillati > Cyanobacteriota > Cyanophyceae > Coleofasciculales > Coleofasciculaceae > Coleofasciculus > Coleofasciculus sp. A1-SPW-01. The sequence goes on from NZ_JAVJNP010000160.1 coordinate 30,029, forward strand.
CCGCGAAGAACTAGAAGATTTGGAGCGTCGAGAAATGTTTATTTATGATCAGCAAGGAGCGGTTGCTCTGGGTCGTCAAGAAGGTCGTCAAGAAGGTCGTCAAGAAGGTCGTCAAGAAGGCAAAAAAGAAGAACAACGCGCTATTGCTAAAAAGCTACTCACCCTATTGGATGACGAAGCGATCGCGGCAACAACAGGATTAAGTCGGGAAGCCGTGCGAGAACTGCGCGAGAAAGAGTCCGAGAATTTGTAGAACCAATTAAGAATTCAAAAAATCGGCATCAATTTCAGGTAAAGAAGGATTGATACTAATCCCAGAACCCAGTTCAAATCCGGCTGGGGTAGTTAGCCGAGGACTAATTTGGCAATACCAATGAATTTGGGGTTCTTCAGCTTTATAACGGGCAGCCGTATTAATCACGTAATTATAATCGGGATCACTTAGCTTGTCATACAACCGAGTCAGAACATTTTTGAGAATTAACGCAAAATGTGACTTTTCAATAGCGGAGATACTGCCAAAATCTGCCTCATGTTCCTTTGGCATAATCCAAGTTTCAAAGGGCACATCAGCCGCAAAAGGAATAAACGCTAAGAAGGATTCATTTTCAGCAATCACCCGTCTGCGGTGATGCTGTTCAAACTCTAAAATATCGCAATACACACATCGTTGCCATTGATCGTAATATCGCTGGGCTTCTTGTTCTCGCACTCGAATATTTTGCGGAACCATGCCCGTGACAATCATTTGAGAATGGGGATGACTTAACGATGCACCCGCTTTCATCCCATGATTGCGAAAAATGATTGCCATCATATTCTTGTGGGCTTGCATCAGTGTGACGTAGCGCTTGTGATAGGTCTCAATCACCGTTTCTACGTCCTCGATTGGCATTGTGGCAAGATCTTGATGATGATCAGGACTTTCAATAATCACTTCATGCTGACCATAACCGGGCATCATTAAATAAATCCCCTCCTTCGATCGTTCTCTGTCTTCATCGGGAGTTAAGGCGGGAAACTTATTCAGTACAACCCGCGTTTGCCAGCCTTTGTGGTGTCGGCTGGGCATCTCTAGGAAAATTCTCTCAGCTTTATGTTCATTGCCGGGACAAAAGGGACAATCTCGCGATAGAATCCCTGAAGTTTGTTTGTTGTGACTTTTTTGCTGAAAATCCTGGGGACGCTTACGCCGACTCGGTGCGTAAATGACCCATTCTTTTGTCACCTTGTTGAGTCGGATTTGACCGGATTGCATACTATCTAGCCCCTATAATGTACTTGGATAATCGTTGTCTTATAGTCGTTGATAATCGTTCAGATCGGAATTTTGTCTGATGTTAACTCATCCGTTGCGTCTATCATTTATCATCCAGACATCATTTGTCTGATGTCAACTCATCCGTTGCATCCCTCATTCATCTTTCATTATTCAGACAATGTACATTGGCTTTCTCAACCCCCAAGGCAACTTTGACCCAGAGGATAGGTATATTACAGAACATCCCGACTTTGGCGGTCAACTGGTGTATGTCAAGCAAGTCGCCCTGGCGATCGCGGCGCAGGGACACCGGGTTGATATTCTCACCCGTCAAATCATCGATCCAGAGTGGGAGGGGTTTGCAGAACCCTTTGATGGGTATCCCGGTGTAGAAAATGTCCGGATTGTCCGCTTACCCGCCGGACCCCAGGAATTTTTACGCAAAGAGTTACTTTGGACTCATCTGGTTCGAGATTGGGTACCCAATATTCTGAAATTTTATCAAGACCAAGGGGAAATTCCCGACATCATGACCGCCCACTACGCGGATGGGGGACTGGCGGGTTTATTACTTGAAGCACAAACAGGCGTACCGTTTACGTTTACCGCCCATTCCCTAGGCGCTCAAAAGATGGACAAACTTAAGGTGACGCCAGAAAATTTGGCACAAATGAACGACTATTACTACTTTGGACACCGCCTAGTTGTCGAACGCCTCAGCATGAATCACTCGGCAATTAATATTACGAATACTCGCCAAGAACGCTTCAACCAATATAGTCATCCGGCGTATCGGGGTGCTGTCGATGTCGATAATGATTCTCGCTTTGCGGTAATTTCACCGGGAGTAGACCCAGATATGTTTAGTGCTGAGGTTCGCTCTCCCAACGAAGAAGCAACCTATCAGTTAGTTCAAGAGAAATTAGCGCGAGATATTGCTGAGTCGCGGCGGGATTTACCCGTGATTCTGGCATCGAGTCGATTAGACCCCAAAAAGAATCTTTTGGGACTTGTGCAAGCCTTTGCCTACAGTTCCACCTTGCAAGAACGAGCCAATATCGTGCTAATTACGGCGGGATTAGATAATCCGCTAAAAGAGAAGCTAAAGGATGAACAAACAGAACAAAAGGTATTGGCACCAATCCGAGAAGTGGTGAATGACCATAACTTATGGGGCAAAATTAGCGCCTTTTGCGTCCCGGATCAACCCGCCCTAGCCGCAACCTATCGCTTTTTAGCCCAACGCCGCTCCGTATTCGCTCTACCCTCTCTGTTTGAACCCTTTGGTTTAGCCCCTTTAGAAGCCGCCGCCGCCGGATTACCAGTTGTTGTTACCCAGAATGGGGGAATTACAGAAAGCTTACAGACAGATAATCAAGACTATGGGGTTTTGATTGACCCTGATGATCCGGCGGATATGGCGCGAGGATTGGAGCGGTTAATCTGTAATGAATCTGAGTGGCAGAGTTTTTCTAGTCGCACTCAGCAACTGGTACTGAATCACTATACCTGGGAGAGTACGGCTCAATGCTATTTAAACCGAATTGAGCAGATTTTATTGTCACCTGAAACCCATCGTTGTGTGCCGCGACTCCCGATTCATCCATTCTGGCGGAATCCCCAACCGGAAAACGATGTTTCCTTGGCAGAACTGAGTCAACTCTACTTTGGTCATGATTATCCATCTGTGGGAAAATTTAGTCCTTGACTTAAGTTCAGTTTTATGATAATCACTCATTGTCCCCCATCATCGCTGTCAGGGGTAAAATTGCCGCAATTTGCTCCGTTGACATAGTACCCAAAGAATTTAACGCCACATTAAATAACCGTCCCGGTTTCAAGTCATCTTTGACCAAATTCCACAGGCGTTGCACTTCTTCAGTGTGCAATCGGTCATCTTCCGTCAATGCTAACAATACCTGACGCCGCAAAAACTTCCCTTCTTCAGATAACAGATATTGCAATCCTAGTTGCGCTGTGGGGAGTAAATCAAAGTTATCATCCGATCGCGCGATCGCAATCATATTCTCTAAGCGTTGCCATTGGAACCTACCATCCTTGAACAACACCTCAATCAACCGCCGTCGCATACCTGGCGATTCACCCTTGAGTAGACGTTTGGCGACGTAAGGATAAGACACCTCAACAATTTTGAAATCTGGATTTAGGGTTAACGCCAACCCTTCCTGAGTCACCAAAGACCGAATAATCAGGGCAAACTTTGCCGGAACACGGAACGGATACTCAAACATTAACTCGGAAAAACTATCCGTAATCGTTTTAAAATTAAAGTCCCGTACACTTTGACCCACCGCGTCTCCCAGCACTCGTTCTATGGCGGGAATAATTGGCGTGATGTCTGTATCTGGGGTTAAAAAGCCGAGTATGACAAACTTTTTCGCTAACTCCAAATAATCCTTATTAATTAAATCAATAACCGCACTGACAATCGTTTCTTTCGTTTCTTCCTCCAACTGATCCATCATGCCAAAGTCAATGTAAGCCATGCGACCATCGGGCATAGCAAACAAGTTACCGGGATGGGGATCAGCGTGGAAAAAGCCGTGTTCTAAGAGTTGACGTAAACCCGCTATGACGCCAGTTTGAATCACTTGGTCAGCATCAAGTCCCGCCGTGCAAAGACTTTTAGTATCGGTTAACTTACACCCATTAATCCACTCTAAGGTTAAAACTCGGTGGTTACTGTACCTCCAATAAATGGTTGGCACTTTAACACTGAGGTCATCACGAAAGTTACTAGCAAAGAGTTCCGCATGACGACCTTCGTTGACATAATCGATTTCTTCAAACAACTTAATGCCAAATTCATCGACAATTAACGTCAGATCATGACCCAAATTCAGGGGAAGCCATCGGGATAACCACCCGGCTGACTTCCGCATTAAATAGAGATCCAGAGTTAGGTATTTGAGTAGGTTAGGACGCTGAACTTTAACGGCTACCTCTTCCCCGGTATAGAGATAAGCATGATAGACTTGACCGAGACTTGCCGCCGCAATTGGATCAGGGGAAATTTGGCGATAGACTTCGCTCACCGAACGATCTAACTCTGACTCGATAATCGCGAAGGCGGTTTTATTGTCAAAGGGTGGGAGTTGGTCTTGTAGCTTAATCAGTTCTTCTAAAAAATCTTTGCGAACTAAGTCCGGGCGCGTGGATAGAGCTTGTCCCACTTTAATAAACGTCGGACCAAGGCGAGTCAGGATCTGTCGCAGTTGAGTAGCGCGTTTAAACCGATTCCGCTCAACTTGGTTACGCCACTCGTCCCACTTGAGACCTAGAATAAACTGAACAAAGTTCCAGATAATCCTTAACGCCCGCCAGAGAACCACCCAAGGGCGATAGCGGTATTTAGCTGCGATCTCGTCGGGATCATAGCGCCGTCGGGGTTTAATCTGCTCGGCTTCAAGATAATCAACTTCAATGTATTGCTGACTCACAGCGACTTATAGCCTCTCACGTAACAAACTAGAAAAGTTTATTTATTTTTTTATCGTTTTGTTAAGTATATTCTATGTGATCCTACTTAGTCCAGACCACAACAGCGCTGAGAGGAAGTGGGGAGACTCGATAGGCTGACGGGAAGCAATTCGGCTGAAACCCTTTCCCGATAAAGCTTTCAGTTATCATAGAAACCAGATGCAATAGGCAGAAGACACTATGCTAGTACAAAAGAAGCCACAGACCTATACTCTAGAAGACTATTTCGCGTTAGAGGAACAATCCGAAACCAAACATGAGTACCACAACGGAGAAATTGTACCCATGACTGGCGGCACGACAAATCATAATCGTATTATTATCAATTTAGTGGCTTTTTTAAAGTTTGCCTTCCGGGGTAAACCACTGAGTTTTTTTGCCAGTGATGTTCGTCTATGGCTGCCTGACTACAATTGCGACACCTACCCAGATTTACAGATTATTTCTGGAGATATTCTGTATTATGAGAACCGCAAAGACACTCTAACTAACCCTTCAGTTATTGTGGAAATCCTCTCGAATTCAACCCGCAGTTACGACAAAGGAGATAAATTCAAATATTATCGATCGCTCCCTACGTTTCAAGAATATATCACCATCGATCAGTATGGCTTTGAGGTGGAACACTATGTCAAAACCGATGACGGTAAATGGTTGGTGACTTACCTGGAATCTGAAGACTCTGTGTTATCTTTGAACTCTGTTGACTTTGAAATCTCCTTAAAGGATTTATACGATTGCGTACACTTCGAGGAAGCCGATTAGATGCTAGAATCGCGAATGTTCCAGATCCAGACGTGTGTTATTTTGCCCGCGAACAATTGGATAAATTAAGCCAAAAATAAACAACCGCGATCGCACCCCACCCCAAACGCTACAATAACCCCTCTGCGACCCTCTGCGTTTTCCCTCTGCGTTCCTGGAGCGTTACCCTATAAACATTACCGAATGTAGATCCTGTTTAAACACTATTCCAGACAACGAAACCCTTTTTCATTCTTCAGCTTGCGATCGAAACTAACTGTTTGAGTACAACCCCCTTGATGACCAATCGCTCCGATTAAATAATCCGAAAAGTCAGCGCTACCTTGTTTATACCGCTTTAATGCTTGATAAACAGTAGAACGGTTTTCAAATTCAAAAGCCGAACTATGTAACATTGCCTCTAAGGTATTGATAATTTCATCTTTAGGGAACCCGTAGTTGCCTCCTTTGAGAACCCAAACCAACTCGCAAAGGACAATATTGGCAATAAAGCAGGGCTGGTTTTGTTTGATCAGGGCGACGGCTTGTTGCCACTGCTGTTCGTCATCTTGGGTAAGGTAGCGAACCAGAATGTTTGTATCAAGTCCAATCATTTGCCCCTTCAGAGATGGCGCATTCCATTTCTTCGAGGGTGACTTTCCTGATGCCAGGTCGGTGTAAAAATCCTGATAATTTTTCTACAGAAACATTAAGAGGAATCAGTTTAACGTGACCGTCTTCATCAATAACAAAATCAATTTTACTGCCACTACTCAGTTTAAGGTAGTCCTGAATTTCTTGAGGAATCGTAATTTGTCCGGTATCGGTGACTGTTGTACTGAACATGACTAGGAATTTTGAGTCAGTTAGACTCTTTAATTATAATCCATTTGGATACCTCGGTAACAACCAGAGATTGGTGTTTACTTCTGGAAAGTGATCAGTATACAAACTTGGACGTATTGACAAAATAAAGGACACAGGTCTTTTTCCCTTCGGTTTCTGGGTATAAGATGAATCCATGCAACGCTGATTGGGAAAAATAATTTCTTTTGGAAGTATTGACAAAGGCAGTGGTTTTGTGGGAGACTTACTTCATAATGGGAAAATATGCCCGCCTATAGGGTCGGTTTTCAGCCTGATTCAACACAACTATTGGGTGAAATCATGATTAGGGCTGTTAAGATTATTATTGACCCACTTGCGACTATAGTAGAAAAATACAGATGAGTCGTTGGATAATGTCGGATGGATGCGCTCGTTGTTTGGGGAGTTGCCAATGCGGTTGGGTTCGTGTTTGGGGATGTCCTCAAGGAGTTGGCGAAGGGAACCTTAGAGGATTATACAAAAGATTTCTTCAAAGACCGAATTAAAGCCTTACCGGAACGCTTCAACAAAAAACCTCTGGTGAAAGCCATGGGTAAAGCGCTGAAGGAATTCTTGCAACTGGTACAGGAGGAGTTAGAAACCTGGGGGTTGAGTCAGGAGGAATTGAAACCTTATCAGGGGGAGTTAAAGACATTTATTCACGATCAGGCGGTTAAGCAAGAGTTAAGTCAAGCCTTTGTTGAGGAGTGTCGTTCTCTAGATGGGTATACCTTAGCCCAAACCTGGGAAACCTTGCAATTGCAGCCATTACCACCGGAATTTGATTGGCAAGCGATTACTCAGCAGTATCTCAGACGAGTGAAAGCAATCTGTCGAGAGTCTGATGAATTGCGAATGATTCTCGATTCCCAGAACCTAGAAGCCATTCGAGACAATACCGACGCGATCGCAGGGATTATCCCAGATTTTAACCTACGCCAGTATCGGGAAAGTTTAAAGGAATTCTATGGTTATCTCAAACTAGAAACCCTAGATCCCGGTAGCTACAAATACCCAATGCGATTATGGCAGGTATTTGTCCCTCAAACCGTGCGGGAAGCCATGCCGCTTTATGATATTCCTAGAGATTATCTGAAACGGTTACAAGAGGCGAATCAGCTAGATGAACAGATTTCCCCAGAAGAATTGGAACAGTATCGGGAAATGTACTATCGACAGCCGATTCGTTCCGTACTCGATATTCTCCATCAACCCAGTTACCCATACCTGGTTATTTTAGGTGATCCAGGTTCCGGGAAATCCACCTTAGCCCAATATGTAGCGCTAGATTGGGCAGAGAAACCGACCAAGACGATTCCCCTGCTGATAGAATTACGGAATTATGCCCGCGATCGCACGTTACCAAAAACCTTCCTGGAGTTTATCCATCAGGGGGCGGCGGCGATTTGTCATCTAAATCAACATCGCTTGGATGAGGTATTAGAAGCCGGAGATGCGTTTGTCTTATTTGATGGTTTAGATGAGATATTTGATCCCGTTGCTAGAGATACGCTAATTACTGAGATTATCCGCTTTACGAATCAGTATCCCCAAGTTCGAGTAATGGTAACCTCTCGGATTATTGGGTATAAAGCCCAACGGTTACGGGATGCCCAGTTTCGTCATTTTACCTTACAAGACTTTGAAGCCGAGCAAATACAGGCATTTGTACAGAAATGGCATGATTTAGCCTTTGGCAATCAACCGGATAAACCCCGACTACAAAACCGTTTACAACGGGCAATTAATGAGTCACCCGCGATTCGGGAATTAGCCGGAAATCCGTTATTATTAACCATGATGGCAATCTTAAATCGCAACCGAGAATTGCCACGAGAAAGGGCAGAACTTTACGATGAAGCGTCGCGGGTTCTTCTCCATGAATGGGATATTGAAAAAGGATTACCCCCCGATGAAAAACTGTCCCCAGACACGATTACTCGCAAAGAAAAACAGGCGATGTTGCGGCGAGTGGCGTATCAGATGCAAGCCGCACCTCAAGGGTTAGCTGGGAATTTGATTACTGTAGATGAATTAGAACATATTTTAGCAGGGTATTTAGAGACACTGCAAGAAATAGAAAAACCGCGAACGGTGTCTCGGTTAATTATTAAGCAGTTACGGGAACGGAATTTTATTTTATGTTTCTCTGGTGCTGATTGTTATTCATTTGTCCATCGCACGTTTCTGGAGTTTTTCTGTGCGTGGGAGTTTGTCTGGCAGTTTAAAGAGAAACAATCGCTTTCCATAGAGGAACTTAAGACAGAGGTATTTGGCAAGCATTGGCAGGAGGAGAGTTGGCATGAGGTGCTGCGGTTAATTGCGGCGATGATTGATGAGCAGTTTGTTGGGGAAATTATTGATTATTTAATTAGGCAAAATGGGAAAGTGGCTAAGTTTAGGAACTTATTTTTAGCGGCTAAATGTCTGACAGAAGTCAGGAGTCGTTCCCAGATTAGTGAAACTGCTACTCGACTCCTGAATCTGCTCAAAAAATTAAGCCAGTGGGGAGATTACAAACAACTTAATCAAAAACAATTTAGCTTAATCACTGACATTAGGATTCAAGCCGTAGCAACAATTGCATCAACCTGGAAAGAGGACAGCAAAACTTTACATTGGTTGGTATCTCGTCTGGCTCAAAATGATGTTCTTTCAGTACGCCAAGTCATTCTACAGGAAATCATTAAGGGGTGGAAAGAGCATCCTAATACATTTCGACTTTTAAGACATTGCGCTCAGTCTCATAATAATTCGGATGTGCGACTGGCTATCTTAAAGGAGATCGTTAAGGGCTGGAAAGAGCATCCTGCTACCTTACCTTGGCTTAAATATTGCGTCTATTCCGATAAATCTTCCAGGGTGAGAGAGATAGTGTTGAAAGAGTTAGTTCAAAATTGGCATTTATCTGAATTAGCTCGTGGGGGTACGGATAATTTTGATCCTTTAACTTTTCTCAAAGCATTTTCTCAGTCTCATGGTGATGCAATCGTGCGAAAACTAGCTCTACAAAAGTTATTACATGATTATAAAAATGACTTAAATACCTCAATCTTTCTCAAAACCTGCGCTCGTTCGGATGGTGATGCAACTGTGCGAAAATTCGCTCTACAAGAGTTGGCTCGTGGTTGGAAAGATGATCCTAATACCTCAACATTTCTCAAAACCTGCGCTCGTTCGGATAGCGACGCAACTGTGCGAAAATTCGCTCTACAACAGTTGGCTCATGGTTGGAAGGATGATCCTGAAACTTTAACTTTTCTTAAGTCATGCGCCCAGTCAGATAGCGATACATTAATAAAACAAACGGCTCTACAAGAATTAGCATTTCACTGGAAAAAATACCCAGATATTAATATTTTTATTCTCAAAATAAAAGCTGAGTCAGATTGCGATGCAATCGTGCGAAAAGCGGCAATACAAGAGTTGGCTCGTGGCAGTCATGACAATCCTGATATTTTAACTTTTTTAAAATCTCGCGCTCAGTCAGATGAGGATATAATAGTGCGACAAACCGCAATACAAGAGTTAGCTCGTGGCGGAAAAAATGATTCTAACGTGTTAAATTTTGTTAAGGAATACGCTTTATCAGATACTGATAAAAATATGCGAGAAATTGCTCTAAAAGAATTAGATATTGGCTGGGGAAATGACCCAAATATCAGGGTTTTCATCATAAAAAGAAAGGCTGAAGTAGATTTCAAGATAAAGGCTGAAGCAGATCTCAAGATAAAGGCTCAGTCAGATAGGGATGCAATAGTGAGAAAAACGGCAATACAAGAGTTAGCTCGTGGCGGGAATGGCAACCCTGAAATTCTAACTTTTTTAAAGTCTTGCGCTCAGTCAGACAGCGATGCAACAGTGAGGAAAACGGCAATAAAAGAGTTAGCAACTAGCCAAGAAAACAACAATGATATATTGAATTTTTTGTGTCGCTGTGCTGTTAAAGATACCTTTGATATTTATTGTGAAGACTTGTGGTTAGATAACCCTCGGAAAACTGCACTTGAGATCATTGTAAAACAATATCCTCACCATCCTCAAACTCTCAAACTATTACGAAACCGGATAGCGAATGATCCAGATCCCAACGTGCAACGCTTTGCCCGCGAACAATTGGACAAATTACGCCAAAAACAAACAAACGCGCACGCACCCTAAACGCCAAAATAACCCCTCTGCGAACCTCTGCGCTACCCTCTGCGTTCCTCTGCGTTACCCTATAAACATTACCGAATTCACCCCTAACTCTCAAACAATGCTCATCTCAACAACTCCCTCAATTCACCCCCAACCCATCTCCCTAGACGACTGGATGGAAAATCCCCCCATTGGTACAGAATGGATCAATGGAGAATTAATCGAGACCAATGGCATGACACTCAAACATAGTGAAATTCAAGGTAACTTATACTTTTACTGGAGAACCCATAAAGACTCCAGTGAACTAGGTGGAAAAGTCTACACAGAAGCACCTTGTCGCACCAATAAACAAGGGCGTTGTCCTGATGTCGCCTATCTTCCCCCAGAACTCGTTACCCAATATGGTGATGCAAAAGTCCTCCCCCGAAGTTTTCCCCTGAGTGCAGAAATCGTTTCCCCCACGGATTTAGCTGAAGATGTGATTCTCAAAGCCCAAGAATACTTACAATCGGGGGGTGAGGAAGTTTGGTTAGTCTTTCCAGAAAGCCGTTGGATTATTATCGCCACTCACAATCAGAGATTGGTGCTTACTTCTGGGGAAATGGTGAGTACACAAACTGTTTTATCCGGTTTCCGTATAACCGTTGATGAACTATTAGCCTAAAATAGCTCAAATAATTTCTATTTCAGTATTGACAAATGCCATGGTTTTGTGGGAGACTTACTTCATAATGGGAAAATGTGCCCGCCTATAGGGTCGATTTCATCCCGATTCAACACAACTATTGAGTGAAGTCACGAGTTTAAGCTGGTCTCATCAATAAGAGTGTGAATTGTCCTAACCTTGAACAACATCTCTCAATCAGTTAAAGCGTCAAAACCTGTCAAAAATGTGGATGCGATACGTTCTCTTCGGAACAGGCTCCGCCAACGCGCCAAGGTCAACAATTCCCAGTTCTGGATTTTCATCAAAAAACAAACGCGATCGCACCCCACCCAAAACGCCACAATAACCCCTCTGCGAACCTCTGCGCTACCCTCTGCGACCCTCTGCGTTTCCCGATAAAATCATCGAATTCACCCCTAACTCCCAAACAATGACGACAAGATGAGAGGGCGCACGTCTATGCGCCCCTACAGTTAACCCATGACAAATCAAGACGATTTCGCTTCCAGGCTTTCTAGGCGGCTTTTAAGTTCCTGATTCTCTTGCTTAATCTGGTCAAGTTCTTCGCGAAGCTGTTTAATTGCTTTGTCTGAACCTACCTGCTTCTGCACCGTTTGTATAGCTTCTTCCGCCCGCCGACGCACACGCCCATCCGGTGTTTGATCACATAGCGATCGCAAAACCCCAATCGCTTTGACAGTCTCCATTTGGGCTAAGGCGGAAACTACCGCCACTTGAGTCAGGAAGAACGATTCCCCGGATAACTCGTCTAACGCCTCTAATATCTCCTCTAGCTTATTCGGGGTTTGACCTGTGGAAATAGTGCCTAACGCCCGAATTGACGCCAGTCGCAAGGGTTGAGGAACACCGGGCTTAGTGTACTCCATAATTACATCTAGCGCCTGGGGTGAAGACTTCATCTGACTCAATCCCGCGATCGCACCCGATCGCACCACTTCATTCCAACCTGCACGTTGATTGAGAATGGTAGTTAATAATTGTAGCACCTCATCTGCTTTATCTTTCATACTCCCAGACGCCAGTTTACCCAGCACTTTCGCCGCCGATGCTTCTACGTAATAACTCGCATCTCCCCCTTCTAACAGATGGTTTAAGGCTTGATAACTTTCAACCGTTTTCACCTGACTCAAGGCTTCAACCACCGATCGCCGCACCCGTGCATCTTTATCCTGCAATCCAGCAACTAAAGCAACAGAGGCTTGATCCAGTTTAACTTTTGCTAATTGTTTAGCCACTTCAACACGCACACCCCAGAAGGGATCATCTGTTAGGGCTTCCGCTAACGCTTGAACGACTTCTAACCCTCCCTTCTTCACTAACGCTTGGGCGGCGTAAATCCGGGAAACGGGGTCAGGGTCAAATTTAAGTTGGGCTTTCAGTTCAGCTAAAGGATACTCCAGCGTCACTGTTTTTAAGTAATTATTCCCCGCATCAAAACTAATAAACTGGGGCTTTTTCTCCAAGGGGAAATAGAAACTCTGTTCCCGTTCATGGATGCGAACCTTAAACGTTTTCAGTGGGGAATCAGCATCAGTGTAACCAAAGGCGATGGGAATTTTCAGGTCAAATCGCTCATTCTTGCTACCATTTTGACTCTCTTTCACTTGAGTTTGGACAACCGTAACTTTCGCCAACTGGCTATCCCCATCCCAGGTGTAGCTAACTTTATAGTCGGGATGACCGCCTCGGAAGACATATTGATCAAACAGAAATAGGAGATTTCGACCCGTGGCTTTTTCAATTGCCCGTAATAGGTCAACAGTTTCTACGGTATTATGAGCATTATCTTGGACAAAGGTTTGAATGGTTTTCCAGAATAACTCATCCCCCAATTCTGCCCGGATTATATGATAAACACAAGCCCCTTTTTCATAAAGGTGGCGGTCATACAGTTCAATCGCTTCTCGATAAATATGGGTAACAATGGGGCGGCGATAGCGGGAGGTGTCTTCGTGTATGTAGGTGCGGGCTTCATTGAGTAGGTAATACGCCGCATCATCTTTACCATACTCCTGTTCAGTCCACAAAACCTCCGTATAAGACGCCATTCCTTCTTTAATCCAAGCATGGGACCAATGCTTGATCACCACCAAGTCGCCAAACCATTGGTGTGCTAATTCGTGGGCGACTAAGCTTTCGGTACGCATCCCATCAAGCGCCGCCCGTTCATCGAGTAAACAGCGATCGGTGAGTAGGGTGGTGGAGGTGTTTTCCATCCCCCCAAAGATAAAATCATCAACACAAACTTGGGCGTATTTGGGATAGGGATAGGGATAGCCAAAGACATGACTATAGAATTCCATCATCTGGGGCGTTTTTCCCATACTGCGCCGCGCATCATCTTCTCGCCCTTTTTCTACATAATAGGTAACGGGTTTTCCTTGCCATTCATCGCGAATTTCAGCAAAGTCACCCACCGCCAAGGTCATTAAATAGGTAGGATGAACGTGGTTTTGTAACCAGTGATAAGTTGTGCGATCGCCCTGTTGTTGAGTACCGATCAGTTCCCCGTTGGATATCGCGATCAGCGGTTTAGGAACCGTGACACGCAGTTCAGAACTCGCTAATTGACCGGGATAATCGAAACAGGGGAACCAGAAGCGGGAGTCTTCATCTTCTCCCTGTGTCCACACCTGGGTGGGTTTATTGGGGTAATGTTGGGTGGGAGTGATGAAATAGATACCCCGTTGCGGCTTCTCCACATGATACGCGATCGCGATTTTTACCGCTTTCCCCGCCTCAGTGGGGTTGCGAAGCTGGATCTGTAGTTGTTCTCCGTCACAGTCAAAGGGTTGGGATTCACCATCAATCTGCACCGATTCAATCGTCAGGTTCACTGCATCCAGGACAAACTGACGGATATCATTCCGCACTGGCGTTAGGGTAATGGTACAATTCCCTTCTAAGCGCTGCTTGGGGATATCCAAGACCAAATCCAGGAAAATATGATTCACTTGTCCCGGGCGATCGGGGTTGTAGTGGGGTCTAGCACCGGGTAATTCAAAGGACTTGTGACCGTTTTGATCCGAATCAAAATAAGACTGTGCCATGTGTGAATTTGTCAAACGTTAACAGAACAACTACAGGTATCTCTTCCTTCCAGGTTAGCTTGTCTCCCCGACTCCCAGTCAATGGGAAACCAGCGTTTTAACTTAGAACTCTCTTAACCTTAAACAATCACGGCTCAAAAAATTATTGTATGTAGGGTGGGTTAGGCGGTGTTTCCACCAGGACAATAACTATTTAATGAATGAATTATCCGCCGTAACCCACCAATATTAAGGCTGTAGCGTCTATCTGAACCGCTTGCCAAATTATTTCCACATCTGTATTAAAATAATCATGAATCAGTTTATCCCGCATTCCAGCAATATCTCTCCAAGGAATATCAGGATATTGATTTCTCACTGAATCAGGTACTCGCTTCACCGCTTCACCAATAATTTCCATCGCTCTTGAAACCGCAAAAACCTTCTCCAAATTTTGTGAGAAAGCTTCAAACTCAATACCTGCGGTAAACTGTTCAATAGCAGCAACAGCATCCAAAATATCCTGTAAATAGTCCTCCACTTGCCGTTTGGTCACAGGTAAACAACCTCCGCCAAAACCCGCTCTCCAATTCGAGGCTTCAAGCCTCCCTTATGCACCAGATCAACCTTAACTCCTAGGTTGTCAGTAAGATAATTCTCCAAATTGATGAACTTTAACAAACTAGGTGTCTGGGAAAACTCCACCAGCACATCAACATCGCTCGTTTCAGTCTGTTCTTTTCTCACGTAGGAACCAAAAATACCGATTTCCCTAACCTGATAACGTTCCTGCAACACTGACTTATTTTGCCCAAGCCATTGCTTGATTTCCTCTAGAGTTTTCATCATCCCAATCTTACCTTGAGTCAGTACGGTGTTAATCTAGCTTACACCAATCCAGATGAGAACTTGAATAGTGGGTGTTCTGGGCGAAAATATAGCAATAGACACATCGATTAGGACGTTCGGCACCATTGTAGAGACGTTGCATGCAACGTCTCTACATAAATGATGGGTTAATACGTTCCCCTTTTAAGCGGACACAATGTAATCCGAATCAATCACACTCACTTTATTCTCATCCACTAATGCTTGATAAACCATAGCCGCCACCTCACCACGGGTAGCCGCTTTGGTTGGATTAAGTTTTTTGACATCGGGGTGATTCACCACAATTTGTTTTTTCGTTGCTGTGACTACTTCCTCCTTACCATAGTCAGGAATATCATCGCTATCCTCGTAAACATTTAAGGCATTATCATCAGATTCTGATAATCCTAATCCATTCACCAAAGACACCAGAACCTGAACCCGTTCAACATTATCTCCCTGGCGGAACATATCACCGGGATAACCAGACAGAAATTCGCCGCGATAGGCTGTTTGAATCGCATCCTTTGCCCAAGACTTATCGCTAACATCGAGGAAGTTTTTGGCTTCCCGTTTGGGTTCAGGGTCAAAGGCTTTAACCAATAATGCCGCATATTGGGCGCGGGTCATTTTTTCATTGGGTTTAAATGTACCATCACCAAAACCGCTAATTAAGCCTTTGGCGAGTAATCCTTCAATAAACAGTTTTGCCCAGTGGTTTTGGATATCGGCGAAGGTTTTGGGTTTGTCATCATCGGAAATAGCGCTAACAATATAGTCTGAGTTAACTTCACTCACCTGATTCGCATCAACCAGCGCCTGATATACCATAGCGGCTACCTCAGCCCGGGTAGCATCTTTGGTCGGGTCAAGTTGTTTGGTATCCGGATAACTCACCACAATTTCTTTCTTCGTTGCCGTGTTGACTTCATCTTTGGCATAATCCGGAATAGCGTCGCGATCGCTATAGGTATTAAACACGGTTCCATCACTTGCCGATAACCCCAATCCATTCACTAAAGACACAATCACTTGCGCCCGTTGCACATTATCATTGGGTTTAAAGATATTGTTAGGAAAACCCGATAGGAATTCGCCGCGATAAGCCTGTTGAATCACATCCTTTGCCCAGAAATCATCAGCAACATCGGTGAAATTTATCCCATCCCGTTTCGTCGAGGGGTTGAAGGCTTTCACTAATAACGCCGTATATTGAGCGCGGGTCATTTTTTCATCGGGCTTAAATGTACCATCTTTAAAGCCACTAATTAATCCTTTGTCGAGTAATCCTTGAATAAAGGGTTTTGCCCAGTGGTTTTCAATATCGGAAAAGCTATCCGGTGCTTGACCTCCATCATCACCGTCATCACCATTTCCACCGCCACCATCGCTGATACTGCCTTCAATTTGAATTAATCCACTCACTTGATTACTCGTCAACTGATTTCCCCAAGACAGCAGCGTATTTTTGCTGGAGTTGAGAATCGCAAATTTGCCATTGTTGCGAAAAATATTATTACCCAGATCCTCTTTGCTTTTGCCTAAATCAGGCTCGGCATTACCTGTCACAGCAATACCGTATTCTTCATTATCTTCAATGGTGTTATTTCGCAGGATAGGTTTAGAATCGACAGAAATTCCCACGCCGAATCGGTTTTCGGTAATGAGATTATCGACAACTCGCGGCGTCGCCTCACCATCAATACTAATCCCATAACCTGCTCCTTTACAGGTATTATCTTTAATTTCTCCTTGAGCCTTTTTGGTAAAGGAGATGCCATTGCCACCGTTATCAATAAAGTCATTATTAACAAGGTTAGGTTTAGCGGTTCCGGTAGCTAAAACCCCTTCGCGATCGCATTGAGTAAAGGTACAGTTTGTTATAGTCGGATCAGTCGATTCAATCCAAATCCCTGTGCCGCGTGTGGCTTTATTCGTCACCGTGACACCGCGCACTTCGGTTGTATCTTCCAGTAAAAGGGTTATATTTTGTTTAGCCAGTGTGGGGCTAATATACTCGCCATTCCCTTCAATTACAATACCATCGCCTTTATTCTGTTCATTGCCTACCAGTTTGACCCCAGATGGGACTTGCAGTGGGAAAATCTCGCCACTCGTCGCATTATAGGTTCCCGCCGCCAGTTGGATAGTTGTATCGGCTTGGGCTTGTTGCAGGGCTTTGGACAAGGTTTTAAAGGGAGCAGATTGATCACCCGCCGCGCTATCGTTTCCGGTAGCGGGATTAACGTAAAGAGTTTGAGCCATAATGTAATCTATCTATCGAAACAATAATTGGAGTATTGACTTGAGATAATGGTGAATGTTTCCCAGCATAGGCTCGACTTGTAGCCAAAATCATCCTTCATTAGGATGAAATCTAGCTACTCCCGGTTCCTGAAAATGACATACTTTTAACCTTCAAATCACCTTCTCAACTTAAGTTGAGAGACGTGCGGGTTAAGTGGTTTCTGCCAAACCGGAGTCAGCTTGCTGATGGGACGGTTTGTTAGTCGTGGCTGATTTACAATCGGCTGTGCTGGTTTGGGATCAGGATATAGAGGGATGTGCGATCGCGGTTAAAGGATTCTTGGCGATGATTTGATCGGCTCGCATCCCTGACTACGATCACGGCGCTAGAATGAATATAGCTCGACCTCCCGGAAAACAATGGCTTTAGAACCCTGTAAGGTGTGTGGTTCCCTAACTAGCACGAATGATGAAATTTGCATGATTTGTGGCTATCCGGCGAAAGGACACCCGAAGACGATTTGGTTAAAGTGGATTGCGCTGATTCTGGCGCTGGCTATTGGTTTACCTTTAATTATCGCTACATTTCAAAATCTCGTGAGTTCAGAGACGCCGATTCAATCCGTACCCTCTGAAAGTAAGTAATACCGAGTTGCGCTCAAACATAGTAGATAGGAAAAGCTGGGGAAGCTGGGGAAGCACCATTGTAGAGACGCGCCATGGCGCGTCTCTACATAAATGATGTGTCCTAACCGCTATGGCGGTTGCTATAACTCAAAACTCTACCTTACCTATTGCCTATTCCCTATTGCCTATTCCCTGGCGCGTAGCGCTATATCTGCATCTCGATGAGAAGCCGATGAGTTCTCAAAGTTTTCAGTCATAAACTCCGATAACCACCCGTTTGAATGAGGATGTTGAGTCAAATCGATTATCCTCTAGATTCTAATGCACATCTGTGAATGTCCCTACACAAAGCCACTACTCTCTCTATTCTCCGATTACAACAAAAACATAGACAGGATGTATTTGGCTATTGATTCCCGGAACGCGATCGCGAAACGGTTCATCTGAGAGAAGGAGACTAATAATGCATTATCAAAACTATACTACTGAATCCCCAACCCGCTTATCTCGTCTCCAGGTGTTCAATAGTACATACGCTCTAGATGAAAAGCAACTGGATGGAAATCTGCAAGATGTATCACTGACTAACCCGGAATCGATTCCTTTCGTTGAGTTTATTCCCGCGACATCGAAATCGCCGCAGCGATTCGTCGGAATTGTGGGTGTGGTGATTCTCTTGGCGGTATTGGGGATAAGTGGCGCGATCGCGTTACCAAAATTTCTGCGGGTGAGTACATCCCTCGGTGATGCCAATTCTACTACAGGATTTAACTGGCATTCCCCAGACATTGATATCCAGGATGTCAACTGACGATTATCCCTTGCTTACATGAATCAGACGGTAGTCGGGATGAAGGACAATGAATGAACATCATTATTATATTGGTTTACTACTTATCTTGCTGGTATTCGGGTTTGAACTCCTAGTTCAGTCAACCGATATAAACAGCGGACAACGAGTGCGATCGCGTGCGTCTCGTCAGGAAGATAGTTTGTTAGTCAGTCGTTGAGATGGAATGGGATGAATCAGCGTTATTACCGGAATTTAGGATTAAGTTTATTCCTCTTTTGTGTGGGAGTTCTGCTATGGACAGGTTTTCAGCTAACTTTCGGTATTGAATCTAAATCCGTCGCGATTCCGATCAACGCTAAACAGAATTTAATCACTCGCATTTATACGCCTAAAACGACACCGAAACCCCAACCCGTGATGATTTTATGCCATGGGGTGAATGCGAGTAAAGAAAGCATGACCCCTTTAGCGATAGAGTTAGCCAGACATGGAATTGCAGCCATTGCTTTTGACTTTGGCGGCTATGGAGAATCCTATTCTTTGGGGATGCAAAATAAATCGATTAATAGCCTAGAAACCAGTACCGTCGCTGATGCTAAAGCCATCTTAGATTTTGTGCGATCGCGAAGCGTGTCCGAGGACGTATCGCATTCTTCCCAGTTTGATTCTAAACGTATTGGCATTGCAGGTCATTCCATGGGGGGAACCACTGCATTAAAGTTAGCTCAACTTGAGTCTCAACTACAAGCCACGGTTGTTCTGAGTATCAGTGGATTTGCTACGCCCACAATTCCCAACAATCTCTTCCTCGGTGTTGGCTTATACGAACAACTGAATCCGCCGTCAGAGTTGCGCCAAATGTGGCAAACGGTTTGTCCGGATGGTATTTGTAATAATTTTCAGAATGGAACCGCACGTCAGTTAGTTATCTCTGAGACAACCGATCATTTTACTGCACCCTACGACCCAAAATTAATCCGTCAAGTCATCCGTTGGACACAACAGGCTTTTGATCTGCCGCTTCAAGAGAAACCTTTAATTGTTCCCTGGTTTATTGTTGGTGGGATTGGTACAGTTAGCGGCAGTATTGTAGGAGGTGTTTGGCTAGTTCTGCGTTGGCAGAATTCAAAGCCTTTATCTTTGCAGGAGAGAGGTTTGGAGAGAGGTTTGTCATCCCGACCAAAAGTAAGAATTCGATACAGTGTAACTGGAGTTTGGGGGATTATTCTCCTGATAGGCTGGATAGCCGGAACGAGTAATCTTTTCGTATTATGTAGCCTGCTGCAATTGGTGAGTAATTATGGTTTGCGTCATCCCGGAAAGATTAACCAAGCGGTACGAATTAGCGGATTGTATGTTGGTTTAGGGTTAGCCGCTTTCTGTTTATCGGGGTTACTTCGGGGTGCGGTTGAATTGTGGCATCATCCCTTATCATGGCTCAAACTCCCCCAATTTTTACTACAATGGATTATCTTTATTTTTTATAACTATGGCATCGCCATGAAAGTGGCTGTTTTAGATGCGTATACGTTTAAGTTACAACCGAGTTGGTTCTTTCTCCTCATCATCGGATGTGAGTTAATCCAACCGGGTATTATTTTAACCGGGGTGGAAAAAGTCGGGGTTTGGCTGATTCAATGGTTACGTCGTCCGCTAACTGTAACCGGATTGGGTAAAGTGTCTGGAAAAGAGGCGGGATTAATCGGAATATTGGTGGTGTTACTCATCGTTTTATTAGATCAGCGCCGTGGGGATATTGGTCAAGTTGCCAGTCAGGGAATCGCCGCGCTGGAAGTGTTTGGACTATTGCTAGTGTTACCGATTGGGGTAGGGATTGGAATTGTGCGATCGCGCTGGTTTCAGCGTCTGGAACATCGGTTAACTTAAAACGAATGCCACTGACTTTAGAGTTTGTAGTAAGCGCTTTAGCGCTTCTGGCACTTTAGTGCCTACTACTTACTTAATCTTAACCCCTCTCCCCCAGCCCCTCTCCCACCCAGGGGAGAGGGGAGAATACAGGGGAATTTAGGTCATGTATTATCAATGAATAATAGAGAATAGCAAGGTTATTTTTAGTTTCATTTTATCTTGATAAAAGAAGAAGAAATTGATGCACTATCCGGTTCCCCTTCTCCCCATGAAACCCAAACTATTGCATCCTTTGTTCTCCATCCGTTTACTTAATCTTCACCCCTCACCCCCAGCCCCTCTCCCACAAGGGGCGAGGGGAGAATACAGGGGAATTTATGTTATGTATTTTCCGTGAATAATAGAGAATAGCAAGGCTATTTTGAGTTCTATTTTATCTTGATAAAAGAAGAAGAAATTGATGCACTATCCGGTTCCCCTTCTCCCCTGGGTGGGAGAAGGGGTTAGGGGATGAGGGGGGAAATGCCAAGGAGTAGATAGACACAGTAGGGGAGAATAAAAGTGACTTTAGGTTATGTATTTTCCGTAAATAATAGAGAATAGCAAGGTTATTTTTAGTTTCATTTTATCTTAATAAAAGAGGGATAAATTGATGCACTATCCGGTTCCCCTTCTCCCCATGAAACCCAAGCTATTGTATCCTTTGTCCTCCATCCGTATACTTAATCTTAACCCCTCTCCCCCAGCCCCTCTCCCACAAGGGGAGAGGGGAGAATACAGGGGAATTTAGGTTATGTATTTTCAGTAAATAATAGAGAATAGTAAGGTTATTTTTGGTTCTATTTTATCTTGACAAAAGAAGAAGAAATTGATGCACTATCCGGTTCCCCTTCTCCCCTGGGTGGGAGAAGGGGTTAGGGGATGAGGGGGGAAATGCCAAGAAGTAGATAGACACAGTAGGGGAGAATGAAAGTGACTTTAGGTTATGTATTTTCAGTGAATAATAGAGAATGGCAAGATTATTTTTAGCTCTATTTTATCTTGGTAGGAGAAGAAGAAATTGATGCCCTGTCCGGTTCCCCTTCTCCCCTGGGTGGGAGAAGGGGTTAGGGGATGAGGGGGGAAAATGCCAAGAAGTAGACAGACACCCCCTTAACTTGACACAAATGGGGGATGAGGGTGTCCAAACTCCCCGCGAATTCGACTCAAAACCTCTGGCAAATTCCTCTCCACCTCCTCACTACTTACTCTGACAAATCGTAATCCTAAAGACTCCAAAACTTGCTGTCGTTGCTCATCCAAATCTTTCTGAGACTCATGAATTCCACCATCAACCTCGACAATCAACCGCTCAGAAGCACAGAAAAAATCAACAATAAATCGCCCGATGGGTTGCTGACGCCGAAACTTTCGCCCCTCTAGCTGCTTTTTCCTTAAAGCTTGCCATAAAATTGCCTCACTCGGCGTTGGTTTCTTGCGAAACTGACGGGCAATTTCTATCATCTTCTGTTCTAATTGTCTGGGAACTTCCCATCGCTCTACATTTTCAGTTCTTTTCACGGCGTTACCTCTCAAGAGTGAATTGTGTAGGGGCGGGTTTTACTACTATCTTCTCGGTGACACCCCGATGTAACTAAACCCGCCCCGACTCAGGTTTCTCTCTCCGAGAAGGCTTCACCTACATTCCTCAACCGCACCTACAAAGTTTGCTCGGTTTCTTGAGAGCTAATCGGTACTTTACCCTCAAGGATTGTTCCCTTAAGATTCGCCCCGTCAAGATTCGCCCCGTCAAGATTTGCCCGTGTCAGATTTGCCCGTGTCAGATTTGCCCTTTCAAGATTTGCCCTTTCAAAACGCGCCCATGTAAAATTCGCCCTTTTAAGATTTGCCCTTTCAAGATTTGCTCGGACAAAGATTGCCCCTAAAAGATTCGCCCTTAAAAGATTTGCCCCTAAAAGATTTGCCTTCAAAAAATTCGCCCCTGTAAGATTCGCCCCTGTAAGATTTGCCCCTTCAAGATTTACCTTGTCAAGTCTTGCCCCCATAAGATTTGTCCCTTCAAGATTTGCCCCTTCAAGATTTGCGTATTGAAGATGTGTATTGAGAAGATTCGCTCTTTTAAGATTTGCTTTTTTTAAATTCGACTCATAGAAATCTTTGAAACTAAGTATGCAGTCTTGCAAGTCTAAAAAACTTAAGCAACTCAGGCAAAACCCATGTGAACCAAATCGTTGTCCTTGCAGCCGGGAAATCCAGATACCAAAAGCATCTGGAGAATGCCATTTAATTTCCGAACATTTCTTCGTCAAACGCGCACAACTATTAAGAACCGCTAACAATGCTTCCTCCGCATTCCGTGCTTGTCGGTTTTCTTCCTGAAAATTAGGACGAGGTTCTAGCCTTTCCATAGGCATTCCGTGCTTCAACATAAAACCAATCAGATGACATAGAGTATCCTGCCAATTTGCCACATCCTCTGGCTGTTTTTGATAATGCAGCCGCATTTCATCTAAAACAAACTCAAACAAATATTTATCCATCGCCGTAGAACCACAGGCTAACGCCCAGCGATGTAACGCCCGACGTTCATCCCAGTCTTCATAAGGATCATCATCGCGGGCTTCTAATTTGCGGTGGATATACCGCACTTCTTGGACAATGCGTCGGGCGGTTAAATATTCGCCAAAACTTTTGTGGGTAAATTCAAAGGTTTTGTCACCGGAATCATTATGTCCACTTTGACGGAAATAGAACGCCGTCATCAAACGAGTAATGCTAGCTTTCGCATCATCTTGAAAGCCTTCTTGAAATCGCTTGAGTAGGGTTTTTAGATTGCTGTTGTCACAATGGTTTTCAATGTCTCGCACGGTAGTTGTCCGCCCATTACCATGCCAAGCAGCGAGGGCAATTTCTTCGAGAATCCGAATAAAATCTCTTTCCTCAATTCCCTGAATGGCTCTATGTTGATGTCCTGCCCATCCTCGCTCATAAATCGCTTTGAGTAAGTCATTATAAATGGCATTTAAGTTAGTGTCTTTGGAAAAGGTTAGTTTTCCCCGTCTTAAACTGAGAGCCACTAGATAATTGAGCAAGGGTTGAGCGGTAATTTCGGTTAAATTACCCTGGTCTAAT
Organism: Coleofasciculus sp. A1-SPW-01; assembly: GCF_040217205.1. Lineage (NCBI taxonomy): Bacteria > Bacillati > Cyanobacteriota > Cyanophyceae > Coleofasciculales > Coleofasciculaceae > Coleofasciculus > Coleofasciculus sp. A1-SPW-01. Next base: position 53,800 of record NZ_JAVJNP010000160.1, read on the forward strand.
TCATTGGGTAAACCCCTATAGCCATAATCAGTCACAGTACCATAATTTTGCCACCAATTCTGGCGCTGGTCTTGTTCTAGTAGCTGGTTCTCATCGACATAATCTTTTCGCTTATCTTCAGGGACAAAGTAGGGTAAAACGTGCAGGATTTGTCCCTCTTTGCGAAAGTCGGTTTGATTCGCATGAACTGCCAATTCTCGTCCGGCAATGAGTACCTGTAAGCATAGTTTTTGCTGGTTTAATCGGTCAACTGTACGCTGGACTTCTCGGACAAAATCTTGGGCGATTTTCTCGGCAATTTTCCCCTGCATCGCTAACTCATCTAGTCCATCAAAAATAATCAATAGGCGAGATTCGCGACAGTCGGCGGCTAGGGGATTGTGCGGTAAGATGCCGTCTGTATGGATAAATTTACCCACTGCCTCAATCAGATCATCGGCGGGGTTAAAATGATGCAGGGGAATAAATAAAACCCGAATCTTATCTGTTTCTGCTAGGTTGGCGGCAAACATTTTAGCCAAGGAGGATTTGCCACTCCCCGGACTGCCACTAATTAAGCGAATGGCATCATCTTTTTTGGCTTGATTCAGCCAGGTTTTGAGTTCTTTGTCTAACTCAATGACGACGCGCTCAAATTGATCACGACTTGCCAGTCTTGGGTCTAATTCTTCCGGATTTTGTCCTTTAACTTTACGCTTATAGTACGCCCGTAGCGGCACATAGACGCGCTTGAGGCTAAAGGCTTCTAAAAACATCGGTTCTTCCACTTGTTTTTGTAGCCAAGTTTCATATTTGAACCATGCCTGAATGCGTTGATTGGCTTGGGTAAAAGGAGTATCTAACTGTTCTTTGAGTCCAGCATAGTCTTTAGCATGACGCCTCCACTCATCATGTAGTGCGGCGGCAAAGTAGATGGGGAGTCGGTCACTGATGGCAATGGCGTCGGCTTCACTGAGGTTACACTGCTTTAACCAGTCCCTAAAAGCAGGTTTAACCGCTTGAATAATCGGGTCTTTATCGGGATGGTTAAAAAACTTTTGATTTAAAATTAAGCGGCTAGTCGCTAATGCCTGTTTAATTCCCTTGTTTAAGGGTTTTAGATTAAAAGTTTTGGGTTCAAGTTCTGTTTTCTCATCAACCAGATTCTTGATGGCTTGAAGTAATGAGCGAAAAACTAGCCACCACCCTTTTTCATTAGCATTTTCAGCTAAATTGAGGGCAGATAGGGCTTCAACCCCATCCCCGGCTAAACTATCCCACTTGCCAAAAAAGAAATCAATCCCTCCTTTCCCTACGGCTTTTGAGAATTCTTTTAAGTTAAGTTCCATTGGTTTGTGAACCAATGGAGTCGGCTGGCTGATGGGAATTCCAGATTCGTTTGTCATGATGGGTTTAGGGGAATTGTTACCGGATGATAATGTAGAGACGCGCCATGGCGCGTCTCTACAGGGTATCGGAACAGGGCATTTTGACCTCGAAACACGGCATTTCGACTTCAGAACACGGCATTTCGACTTCAGAACACGACAGTTGGAGTTCGGAACACGAAACTTGGAGTTCGGAACACGACAGTTGGAGTTCGGAACACGAAACTTGGAGTTCAGAACACGACACGCCGAGTAAAAGACTCAAATGACCGATTTCTGAGGGTCAACAGTTAGGATTGTTCTGGCGTAGTCGAGTCTTCACTCTTCGGCTTGCGGGATTTCCGGGCAAATCGTTGTCCCATTTCCTCGACAACATTATCCAAACCGCCGACATTCCCACTGGCTTTAGCATAGTTATACACCTGCAATGCAGCAGTATAGGCTTCACTACCCACCGCCAAATAGGTATCATCGAGTAATTCGTGTAATTGTGCGATCGCCAGCAACAGGGGATACAATGTTTCCGACAATTGTACATCCTTGCGAAATTCCTCGATATCAAAGGATCTGGGTAAGAAGTCGGGATTCTGTGTCGCCACCTCTAACGCTTTACTGACAAAGGCTTGACTCTTATCCCCCATCTTAGGTAATGTTTTGCGTTCCTCTGGACTCAAATCGACTAAGAAGGGTAAGTTGGTTTTAATCGTCGCTACCGCTTGCATCACAGCTTCTCGTTGTTCTGGTGTTAATGTTGCGCTAATTGGAGTCATGGTTTTCGAGCCTACTCTAACGACTATTTTACCAATCTTCCCCAACTCTCACCTTGGCGATAGTATTTCCTTCTCTCCCCCAGCTTGCAGGTGTCGGTTGTTTATTTCATGGATAGACGCCAATAAATTCAACCGAATATAGGGTCAAGGTTTCCTTAGATGAAGGATAGATTATTCTCTTGCTCCCCTCTCCCGTGCGTGGGAGAGGGGCTGGGGGTGAGGGGTTAAAATAAAGTCGATGAGAAGTCGATGAGTTCTCAGTCAGAATCTCAAAACCTTACCTGATTTAATCAAGGTGTAGAGTTAAATCATAATCTTATGGGCAGGAAAACTGGAACAGATGCAACTGGCGTAGGATGCTTTGTAGGATTGATGTTACTGATAGCCGGATTTATTTACATCCTTGCACCCATGTCTTGGAATCAAGGGAATAAAATTAGACAGTCAGAAGGTAAACAATATATTGGCTCAATGAATCGCGCCCAGCAAGCTTACTATTTAACTAAACAAAGCTTTAGCGGTAATATTTCTGATCTAGGTTTGGGTATCAAGACTGAAACAGAAAGCTACGCTTACTCAACTCAGATAACTGACAAGGCTGCATTTAACTATGGCATATCTCGTAAGGACAAAGTTCGGAGTTATGTCGGTGGTGTTTTTGTCGTTCCCGCAACTGACGTTGATGCTGATGCTGCATCGGATGAAATAACTACAGTTGCTATTCTATGTGAAGCGGATACACCGGGTTCAATTAAACCTGTAGTACCTACCTATCAAAAGGGTGAACTGGCTTGCGGTGAAGGGACAATCTTACTCAGATAGGAATAAGTTGAACAATTCTGCAACTGCTTCGTTAATTTAGGGTTGCTTACATTAATGAAGTATTTAGATAAGGGCGCAAGCCTTCATCCGTGTCAACTTAAGCTCAACCCCTCTCCCACGCCAGCCCTCACCCCCAGCCCCTCTCCGACCCCCCTCGTTCCCCCCTACAAGAGGGGGGATGACAGAGGATACTTCGTTTTTGTGGCAGGGGGGAGGACAGATGATGCTTCGCTTTTTTGGCAGGGGGGAGGACAGAGGATGCTTCGCTTTTATGGCACGGGAGAGGGGAGCAAGAGCATCCGATCCCCCTTCTCCCCACGGTGGGAGAAGGGGTTAGGGGATGAGGGGGAAATGTCAAGCAGTAAATAGACACAGCTTAAAACCTCGTCAGCATTGGTTTTCTACCTTAAGTTGACACGGATGGCAAGGATGGTGCCCCTACATTTGGACTAAACCCTTATGACGGATTGAACTATGGTTATTTTGGAAAAAACCCCCACCCAACTGAAACTTCGACATCGCCCCTATTTTATTTGGCAACTCTCTGGATGCTTAGTGTTTAGCGTTCCTTTACTCATTGTTCTCGTCAGCTTAGTCCTACCTTGGATTGTTTATATGTTAGGCTTGTATGCCTTATTCGCATTTAATCTAGTGGCGGGTATTCTATTACTGGTTTGTGCAGGACGTATTTTTATCTATCACTTTGACAAAGAGACAAACAGTCTCTTGATTAAACGCCGAGGATTATTTAAAACTCAAGTCACGTTGTATCCCCTAAGCGATATTTTCCAGGTGCAACTCAAATCCACAAGCTGGAATCAGGCTCAGACAAGTAACTATCAAATCGCGATTATTTTTAAATCAGGGAAACAGTTGTCTATTAAATCGGAAGGAAAAACCCTACAGCAAAAGCTGGAGATAGTCAACCTGATTCGTCGATTTCTGGATATGTCACCACAGAAACTAGCTGATTAATCTCTACCTTACTACCCTCTGCCTGATTCGTAAGTAAGTTGTTGGAAATAAACCTAAATAGAATGTCACTGACTGGTAAGCTGTCATGCATTTAAATTGGGTATTAGTAGCGAGCAAGATGCAAAGCCTGCGGCATGGCTTCGCTAAACGCACTACTGGTATGATAGTGGGTTGAGCCAAGTCGAAACTAACCCTATGATAAATTAAGGATTTCGGTAAGCCAAAACTGCTTATTGAGCGTGCCATTCACCCTAAATATATTAACTTGTATCAATAATCCTCAAACCCTTACCAAGAACAAATGACAAATGACATAAACGAATGACGAATGACGAATGACGAATTGTGTATGCTAGCAATAGCACAATCATCGAGGAAAGGATCATGAGTGCAGTAACCTCAACCCCGAATCAACCCGCTTTAGCGGAATTACGAGAAGGATTACCCAATATTTGCGGGTGGGAAGACAATATTCGGGCGGTGGTACAACAAGACGAACCTGTATTTTTACCGACAACCAATCTCCGCCTCGAGGATATCACTTCAGGATTCGCTTGCGCCTTACATCTGCACCAACCCACGGTTCCAGCAGGGGCGAATGGTGAATTGATTAGCAATCTCCAATATATGTTTGAACATCCCCAGGAAGGAGATAACCATAATGCCGAACCCTTCGCCGGGTGTTATCGTCGTATGGGTGATTTTATTCCTCAACTGGTAGCTGAGGGATGCAATCCTCGGATTATGCTGGATTATTCGGGGAATTTGTTGTGGGGATTCCAGCAAATGGGGCGGGAGGATATCCTGAATAATCTTAAGCGGATTACCTGCGATCGCGCTTATCAGCCTTATGTGGAATGGCTGGGAACGATGTGGAGTCATGCGGTTGTTCCCTCTACCCCAATTCCTGATATTAAACTGCATATTCAGGCATGGCAACATTATTTTGCCGCTATGTTTGGGTACGATGCCTTAAAGCGGGTGAAAGGCTTTTCGCCACCAGAGATGCATTTACCCAATCATCCTGATACTTTGTATGAATATATCAAAGCGCTGAAAGACTGTGGCTATCGCTGGTTAATGGTACAGGAACATTCTCTGGAAAATCTGGATGGTTCGGGATTATCGCAGGATCAGAAATATGTCCCCAATCGTTTAGTGGCTCGCAATTCCCAGGGTGAAACAATTTTTATCACAATTTTGGTTAAAACACAAGGGTCAGATACCAAATTAGTGGCACAAATGCAGCCCTATTTTGAGGCAAAGGGGCGGGGTAAGCAGTCAATTGGCAATCATTCGATTCCCTCCTTAGTCACCCAAATTGCTGATGGCGAAAATGGGGGAGTAATGATGAACGAATATCCCCGTGATTTGTTTCGCATTTACCATGAAATCCGTGACCAAGGCGGCGGAAAAACGGGTGTCGTGCCGATGAATGGGACGGAGTATTTAGAATTACTAGAAGCAGCAGGTGTTAATCCAGAAGAGTATCCTCCTTGTCAAGCCGTTGGTCAACATAAAATTTGGCAACGAGTCGATCTAGATAATATTACACCTGATGCCGTCGCGAGTGCGATCGCAGACTTAACAGCCACCGATCATCAATTCCATGTTGATGGGGCATCATGGACAAATGATTTAAGTTGGGTGAAAGGCTATGAAAATGTCTTAGAACCCATGAATCAACTCAGTGCGGCGTTTCATCTGAAGTATGACCCCTTAGTGCAGCAAGATCCATCAGTGACGCAGCGAAGTGATTATCAGCAAGCGTTATTGTATACGTTGTTACTGGAGACCAGTTGTTTTCGCTATTGGGGACAAGGAATGTGGACAGATTATGCCCGTGAACTTTACCAACGCGGTGAAGCGATTATTAAGGGTTAGTTATCTTTCGTCATTTGTAAAGTCGGGGCGGGTTTAGTTACATCTGGGTGTAACCAAAAAGATAGTAGTGAAACCCGCCCCTACCCACTCTCCCTCATCTTCCCCATCTACCCTAATGTTATCGGTTCACCATCCTTGGGAATACTGAGTCCAGATTTGTCTGTGTGCTAAATAGGAGTCCAAGGATGTTAACCGCAACAGGGAATGATCCTCAAAAATCGCCAGTGATCCTCGTTGCTGATGACGATCGCTTCACACGAGTGATGTTACGTCAACTGCTGGAAAAAGAGGGATATCAGGTGATCGAGGCAGAAAATGGGGAGAAATGTTTAGCGGCGTATCAGCAGTACCAGCCGGATATGGTGCTGTTGGATGCGTTGATGCCAGTGATGGATGGTTTCATCTGTTGCCAAAAACTACAAACCTTTACACAGACTCCCGAACAAAAGAGCGATCGCGCGTTGCTGGGTATCCCGGTGCTAATGATTACCGGGCTTGAGGATCAAAAGTCCATTGATTCAGCATTTGCTGCTGGCGCGATCGATTATGTGACTAAACCCTTACATGTCCCCGTCTTACTCCAACGTATTCGTCGTCTCCTCGCCGCAAGTTGGGCAGAAAAAGCACTGCGACGCAGCGAACAACAATATCGATCCGTCGTAGAAAATGTTAAAGAAGTTATTTTTCAAATTGACCCCAATGGTAACTGGGAATTTCTCAGTCCAGCTTGGACAAAGCTGATGGGGTTTACTCTAGAAGAAACCTTAGGAACGCCTTTTCTTGAGTATGTTCATCCTGACGATTGCCAACTCCAGAAAGAATTATGGCAATCTATCCTAACTGGGGCAAACGTTGGTTTTCAACGAGAGATTCGATACGTCACCAAAACCGGAGCAACTCGTTGGCTAGAAATTCATGCCCATGCCTCACAGGTTACTAACGGTAAATTTACGGGTCTTTCTGGTATTTTGCATGATATCACAGAACGGATCTATGCCGCTGCATTAGAAAAAGAAAAAATCCGGCTAGAAACGGAAATAATTGAACGCCAGCGCAGCGAGACGATGATTCGCCAAGCCTTAGAGAAAGAGAAAGAACTGGGTGAATTGAAATCTCACATCATTACCACCATTTCCCATGAATTCCGGACTCCCCTAACCACGATTCAATCCTCTAGCGAATTATTGAAACTCTACGATAAAAAATTAACTGAGGACAAAAAGCTAAAACATTTCCAAAAAATTGGCTTGTGTGTTGAACATATTACCCAACTCCTAAATGATGTGATTCTGATTGGTCAATCGGAAGCCGGACAACTGAAGTTTAATCCTATTTCCCTGGAGGTGGCAGATTTATGTCATGACCTAATTGAGGAATTCCAAAGTAATCTAGATCCGCGATATACCCTCAAGGTGTTTATTGCAGAATCTCCCATCAAAGGGTTATTCGACGAGGCTATGTTACGGAAATCATTAAATCACTTGCTCTCCAATGCTGTCAAATATTCCCCCAAAGGAGGCACGATTACTTTCCAGTTAGGCTGTCACTCAGATAAGGTAACCGTCCAGATTCAAGATGAAGGAATTGGCATTCCGTCCATAGACCAATCCCGATTATTTGAATCGTTTTATCGGGGAAGTAATATTAGTACTATTGGTGGCACTGGATTAGGACTCGCCATTGTCAAAAAATATGTGGACTTACATGGCGGTCAAATCCAAATTGAGAGTGAAGTCGGCATCGGCACAACCGTTACTGTTACCCTACCTATCAATCAGTAACAAAAATTGAGCAAGCAGGGAAACAAGTTTCCTCCAACTAGCGATTCATCTCACGGTCAATCAAAGATTCGACCGTGAGGTTTCTCGCCGATTATGCTAAAATTCAACATCCGACTCAAAGCAGTGAACTTATTACTGCAAGGCATAGACTAACCGAGTGGTATTGGAAATGGGGCAACTAGACAATCAACTGGACAACGGGGAGAATCGAGAACAACAAGCTGCCGATCTCTTGCAATCCATGACCGAGAGTATTGAGGGCATAGAGACATTGCGTCACAGTCTCATGACCCAGTTTACTCAGGAGATTGAACAGCTACAACAAGAGAAAGCCCAGTTAAGCGAGGAAATTAAAACGCTGCACAATCAACGACAGCAGCACTTGACTCAACCGCCAGCACTGACGTCTGAGATTGCCCCAGCCTTTGCCAACCAATTGCAAGATTTACTCAGCCAGCAACTCCAACAACTTGCCCAATCCTCAGAAAGACTATCCGTTGATCAGACGGTGGGAAATCATCAGCAAACTATCCAGGAATTAGTGGCTTCCTTAGATAACACGCTGAGAACTACATTTAGAACCCTGCAACAGGATCTGAATAGCTATCAAAGCTCAATGTCTCAACAGTTGAGCCAGATGTACAGTCTCCAGGAACAAGCCGAGGTGATTCTAGAGACACTGGTGAATCGACTCAAAGCTGAAATTCCTCCCCCATCCTCTACCTTTGAACCCCGTTCTCAACTTCCTCCCGCCGCCCCTAATCCTCTAACGTTAACAGCGCCGGATCAGGATGGATCTTCTCCTCGTTCCAATCAGGGCGAAATCGTCAGATCCCCTGCTGAATCACCTTTACCTGTTGTTCCACCTACCCAGCTTCAAAAAGGTCCGCCAAAACAATCCACGGGGAAACGGCTGGTTGGGTTAGTGCTGGTGTTATTATCGTTGCTAGCTCTAGCATTTGAAAACGTTTTTGTCAATATTATTTTTAATGCCATAGCGATTGCGGGATTCCCAGAACCAGTGGGTGGTTTTTGGATGCCGACGTTAGGAAATACCTTACTGGTACTATGGTCGCGGATGTTGGTAGTTGTACCTCTGATGGCAATCTTGAGTCGGGGATTTTATCGGGGGGTGTGGCGAGATATTCAACAGGTTCTGCAATCGCGCAATTGGGGTTTATTCGGTACTCTCTTCTGTAGCGGGTTTTTCCTATTCTTATCCAAAGTATTGCTGTATTGGGGATTAGGAATCATTGCGCCCGGTGTGGCTGTGATTATTTTCTTTATCTATCCCATCGTGCTATTACTCTTAAGCGATCGCTTTAATCGATGGAGTCATTTCATTCCCTTCGCGATGGTAATTGCCGGGTTTGTGCTAACGACTCTACCCAGTGGTAGCGGAGAACTGTCACAATTAGGCGTTACCCTGGCATCAGGGGCGGCGATTGCCTTTGCCCTGCATTTAATGCTAATGCAAAACTTGGCAAAACAGTTTCATCCGATGCCAATTCTGTTGCTGAACTTAGCCATCGTTCTGATATTTTCTGCCTTGGGTGTAATGATATCTTTCCCAGCATCGTGGGGTGTAGTATTTGCGCCGAGTTTAAGTTCAAATCTAGTGATTAGTGGTCTGGTTTTAGGCGGTGTTACTCTAATTAGTTATGTCTGCAACACCATAGGAATTGCCAGAAGCGGTGCAGCTAGCGCTTCTGTTTTGGGGGCTACGTTACCGATTTTAACCGCACTCTTGGCTTGGATTCTGATTCAAAGTCCATTAACAGTTCCTCAAGTCGTGGGTATGGTGCTGGTAACCTTAGGAGTAGCGGCTTTAACCATTGTGCGATCATGTTATCCCAGAAGCAGGGGAGCAGGAGAGTAGGGGAAGCTGGGGGAGCTGGGGGAGCTGGGGAAGCTGGGGAAGCGGGGGAAGCTGGGGGAGCTGGGGGAGCGGGGGAAGCTGGGGGAGCTGGGGGAGCGGGGGAAGCGGGGGAAGACGGTGAATAAGGGCGGGTTTTGTTGATACGTTATGATTAACCGAGTTTTATAAATGGCTAAACCCGCCCCTACAATATAACTTTTGAATTGAGCAAGGTAATCAGGATGCTGTGACAATGCGATCGCGCCCTCCAGTAATTGCTAAATTCAGGGCGATATGAGCCGCTTGTAGCACTTCCTTTGCCGTCTTACCATGTTCAGCAAAACTGGCTATCCCCGCAGAAATGGTCAGAGAACCCAGGGATTGACCGCGATAGTCTAAGCTGAGTTGCTGAATACTCTGTCGCAGTTGTTCAGCGCGTCGTTGGGTGACAGCTAACGCGGCTTCTGGTAAAAGTAAGAGAAATTGTTGACCACCGTAACGACAGGCAATATCAGACGCCCGAACTTGGCTGGGTAATAACAACCCAATCTCGCGCAACAGCAAATCAGCTACAGATTTGCCAAATCGCTGGTTTAACTGTTCCATCTCATCAATTTCCAATAAGATTACCCCAATAGGCTTGGGTTGACGTTGAGACTTACGGATTTCTCGTTCAAAGCATTCTTCCAGGTAACGTCGGTTATAAAGTTTCGTCAGCGGATCTCGAAACGTCTGGGTTTTCAGCGTTTCTCGCAGTTTTAAGTTCGCTAATGCCAAGCCAATATGCTTCGCTACCCTTTCTGCTAATTGTCGAGTTTGGGCAATTCGCCCCCGTTGAAGTGAACTGACAGACAACAAACCCACCGTGTCTCCATGGGCAATCATGGGAACACAAAAAGTTTCCACGGCGGGAGAATTAGCGCGAATATGCTGGCAGTTTAAACAATACTGGGTATCGTCCACCAAATTAGCCTGTCCGCGTCGTAATGCTAGGCATTCGTGGGGCGAAAAGACCGAATCGCTTGTCAACGGGATAGAACCCCAAGTCGCGATCGCCTCCAGTAAGTTTTTTGAGGAGTTCATGACAAAAATCGCCCCAATTTCATCGGGAAAAAGCTGTTGGACTAAGGGTTCAATAGTTGTACATGCCTCTTCCACCGAATAACTGGATTGAAGTGAATCAATCAATTGTTCGAGTACAGGGGTATTTAATTGAGTCTGCATGCTTACCTGCGGTTTTCAATGGTGAGAGATTATCGTGATGCCCCTGATATTGGTTCTTCTATACTGGCATTGTTATTTGTCATTCGTCATTTGTCATTCGTCCTTCGTCATTCGTCCTTCGTCATACTCGCTCCCTTGAGAAGCAAGCTACGTAAAGTCGGGGCGGGTGTAGGGTGCGTTAGCGTTCGCGAAGCGTTCCCGAAGGGTAGCGTAACGCACCTTTCCAACGATAGTAGTGAAACCCGCCCCTACACCATCTTCCCTATCTTCCCCATCTGACACACCGAGCGTGTTACTGAGCGAAGCGTTCGACTGAGCGCTCACGCCGAAGTCCGAAGTAAGTCGAGGTGTTCCCCATCTCCCTCATCTTCCCATTTACTCCGCCCCTCAAAAAATAGCTGCTTCTAGCTTCGATAGTGCCTCTTCCAGGTTGTCATTAACAATTTGTACATCAAATTCATCCGCCGCCTCGATTTCAGCTTTGGCTCGTTCTAGGCGTCGCGCGATCGCCTCCTCACTATCCTGACCCCGCCCCCGAAGACGCTGTTCGAGTTCCGCAACATTGGGAGGCAGAATAAAGATACGCAAGGCGGTGGGAAAGGTTTGTTGAATTTGCCTTGCTCCCTCTAGTTCAATTTCTAGCAGGACAGACTCACTCCGTTGAATATGCTGTTCTACGGGTTTGCGGGGTGTACCATAATAATTTCCCGCATACTCTGCCCATTCCAATAACTCATTGGCGCTGACCATCTGCTGAAACGTATCCTGACTGACAAAATAATAATGTTGTCCCTCCACTTCATGAGGGCGGGGTTGACGGGTAGTGGTGGAAATCGATAGGTACAGTTGCGGATGTCTAGTCAAGAGTAAACGGACTAGAGTTCCTTTCCCCACGCCACTTGGACCAGTCACTACAATCAGTCTGCCTGGTTTGATCATCGGTTTCTTGTCGAGTTAATTGGTACTGGTTGCCCCATCTTTGCCAATGACAAAGCGATGAGCAACCGTTTCTGGCTGAATCGCTGATAAAATGACATGGCTAGAATCGGTAATAATGACAGCTCGAGTGCGCCGCCCATACGTTGCATCAACCAGTTGTCCGCGATCGCGAGCATCTGTAATGATACGCTTAATAGGAGCAGACTCTGGAGAAACGATTGCCACGACACGGTTTGCCGAAACAATGTTACCAAAACCGATATTGATCAGTTGAATGTCCATGAAAAAATAACGGCAAAAGCCGCTTGAGGAGCGATTACGAGGGATTTGATTTCAATGTTATCTACAAAAATTTAGGCTTACAAGGTTAAATTGCACAGAAAACCTGAATTTTCGGGTTGACGCTAAAAAAAGAGTAGATTTGCTTGCCATAAATGCGGCTTACTTGTCATCGGCTATTGAGTAGATAGTCAGAGGACAACGGACACCAATTTATACGAGACACCGTTACACCCCATCACGAAGACATGCAACAGGTTGACTTTACGACCTTGACAGCCGCTTGTGCAGAGTTACAAGCGGGTTGGATACCAGGACGACTGGAAAAGGTTTATCAGCGCGATCGCTTTACTATTGCTCTATGCTTACGAACGCTTCAGGGTAGAGGATGGCTGACGCTGGCTTGGCATCCCCAAGCCGCCCGAATTTGCTTGGCTGATCCGCCGCCTCGCCTACCGGATACGTTTACGTTTAGTGATCAACTGCGACATCAGTTAAATGGGTTGGCGCTAGTCGGAATTCAGTTTATTGCCCCTTGGGAGCGAGTATTAGACTTGCAATTTGCCCGACGCCCCGGAGATCCGATTCTCTGGCATCTGTATGTAGAAATTATGGGTAAATATAGTAACGTTATCCTTACAGATGATAAAAATATCATTGTCACCGCCGCCCATCAGGTGAGTTCTCAGCAATCGAGTGTCCGTCCGATTCAAACGGGTCAGCCTTACGAACATCCGCCAGCATTGTTGGGGGATTTACCCAGTTTAAGTGAGTCCCAGGAGCGTTGGCAAGAACGAGTTAGCTTAGTTCCCGGAGCGTTAAAACGGCAGTTACTTAAAAGTTATCGGGGATTAAGTCCAGCTTTGGTACGTTCTATGATCCAAGCGGCTGATTTAGATCCCAACCAATCCACGGAAACGTTAAAGACAGAAGATTGGCAACGGTTATTTCAGCGCTGGCAAGAATGGCTATGGGCGCTGGAGAAGTGGGGTCAAGTTGTAGGGGCGGGTTTTACAGATAACGTCTTGGAGAAAACTGATCACTTAACTAAACCCGCCCTGGTTGGGGAAGATGGGGGCGGGTTTAGTCACATCGGGGTGACAACAAACGATAATAGTCAAACCCGCCCCTACACAATCAAACCGGGTTGGACAGAGGATGGATATAATGTGCTGGGTTGGGGTGTGATTAAACCTGCTCCAAATATCCAGGTTTTACTGCATCATTACTATACAGATCAACTGAATCGACAAGAGTTTAGCCGACTGCATAACCAACTGACTCAGAAAGTCAACAATTTTTTAGGGCGATCGCGCTCCAAGGCGTTAGGCTTTGAACAACGGTTACAGCAATCGGAACAGGCGGATGAGTATCGTCAACAAGCTGACTTATTGATGGCACATCTGCAAGATTGGCAACCGGGAATGAACCAGATCACGGTTCTGGATTTTGAAACCAATCAACCGTTGACGATTTCCCTCGATTCTGACAAAAATGCCGTACAAAACGCTCAAGCCCTCTATAAACGTCATCAAAAGCTGAAACGGGCGCGTCTGGCGGTTGTACCGTTACTGCAAGAGGTGCAAGGGGAAGTTGAGTATTTGGAACAGGTTGAGGCATCTTTAATTCAGATTGATCGCTATACGACGCCAGAAGACTTGCAAGCGTTACAGGAAATCCGCGAGGAGTTGATTGGGCAAGGGTATTTGGATGTTCGAGATCAACGCAGTCGGGATGTCACCGAAGCATCTGAACCGTACCGATACCGCACGCCCAGTGGGTTTGAATTGTTAATTGGTCGTAACAATCGCCAAAATGACCAGCTCACATTTCGCACGGCTGGGGATTATGACTTGTGGTTTCATACCCAGGAGATTGCTGGGAGTCATGTCTTATTACGCTTAGATCCGGGGGCTGTTGCGGATGAGGCAGATCTCCAGTTTGCGGCTGACTTAGCTGCCCATTATAGTCGAGGTCGTCAGAGTGATGTGGTGCCTGTGGTGTATACTGAGCCGAAGTATGTTTATAAGCCCAAGGGGGCTAAACCGGGAATGGCGATTTACAAGCGAGAACGGATCGTGTGGGGGCGTCCTCAACAGGCTGAACACTATCGGATGGCAGATATCTCTGGTTAAGAATGTAAATTTTGATAAAAAACGTATTCTCTGTTACGATAAAAATATAAAGAAATCTTAAGCTGTGCGCTTGGGAACGGGCAGCAGATTTCCTCCAAAAACGACAACAAAATTTGTAGCACATAAAAGACCATCTGTCAAGTTGATGGTCTTTTTCAGTTATTTGTCTTATGTCATTCGTCATTCGTCATTTGTCCTTCGTCTGATATACCGGAGGGTGGGTTGAGCGAAGTCGAAACCCACCAGCCTTAATTCAGCGCCAAGAAGAGGGCGGGTTTCGTTGTCTGGTTTAAAGTGTGTCTGTTCATTGAATCCCTAAACCCGCCCCTACGGGATCTCGGTTAACGATAGTGCCATTTGGTAAAGGTGGCGTCGCGGCAGATTGGTGAGGTGAGATAATTGACGGGCGGCTTGCGATCGCGAAAGTCCTTGATTAATTAGTTGACTGAGTTCGGCTTTGAGGGCGGCTTCCGAGAGGACGGGGGTTTCAGCAGGTGCGCCAGCAAGGATGAGGGTAAATTCACCTTTGGGTTCGTGGTCAGTGTAATATGCGATCGCCTCTTCAATGGTGCCTCGCCAGAACTGTTCGTGTAACTTAGTTAATTCCCGCGCTAGGACGATTGGACGAGAGGGACTAAAGATAGTGACGAAATCTTGTAGGGTTTGCTGGAGACGGTAGGGCGATTCGTAAAAAATTAACGTTCTCGATTCAGCCGCTAACACCTCTAACCGTTGTTGGCGTTCTTGTCCACTCGCGGGTAAAAAGCCTTCAAACACAAATCGATCTGTGGGGAGTCCAGAGGCGCTGAGGGCAGTAATTCCAGCCGTAGCACCGGGGATGGGGATCACTGTAATTCCTGCTTCTATTGCCCCCTGGACGAGTTCATAACCGGGGTCAGATATACTCGGCATTCCCGCATCGGTAACCAGGGCGATAGTTTTTCCTGTGGTTAACTGATTCAGCAATTCAGGTAGGCGCTGCTGGCGATTGTGCTGGTGGTAACTGATTTGAGGGGTTTTAATTTGAAAATGCTGCAATAGTTTTCCCGTATGGCGGGTATCTTCGGCGGCGATAAGATCGACGGTTTGTAAGATGCGTATCGCCCGGAAGGTCATATCTTCTAGGTTGCCAATTGGCGTCCCGACAACATACAGTGTCCCCATTTGTCTAATTTAATACCTGCTGACCTTGTTACTCTAGCTTTTTTTTGGGCTAGAATCGACAAGGACATCTTGAGTCGAAGTTACTAGAGGTGGGCTATCGCGGCTCTGCCGATACTAGCGAAGCATTTTATGGAGTAGCGTAACGGCGGTTTTGGTTCTAGGGAAAGATTAGACAGACGGCTAATTTCTTTTTTCAGAACCTTATTTGGAGATTATGGGAAATTCAGTCAAACCAATTCAAAAAATTCTTTTTGGCAGTCCCGAAATTTAAAGGATTATAAAATTAGCCTTCCTCCTAATTTATCCATTCTTGCTACCATCAATACCTCTGATGAGTCAATTTACTATCTAGACAGTGCTTTTAAGAGGCGTTGGGATTGGGAGTATGTGAATGCTCCTAGTCAGGCTGACATAACAAATAAAAACGTACCAGCTATAATATTACAAGCAACTTTGGAACTAGATAATGATGAGCATATAGAGTGGTATAGATGTATTGTAGGCATCAATGAGTTTATCAAATCTCATCATCAAAGTATTAGAAGAGTAGAAGATAAACAAATGGGTTGGTGGTTTATTAAGCCTCATGATGGAAAAGTTTCGCTAGATCAAGTAAAAGATAAAGTCATGTTCTATTTGTGGGATAGTGTATTTGCCAGAGACAAAAGACCTTTAGTACAACTTTTCACAGAATCATTTGACATAAGCTTAACTACTTATGCCGATTTTGTGATTTATGCAAAAGAGTTTATGGAAGATATGCATGATAGGATACCTGCTTTAAAGTCTGAAAATGAGTTTTGAATAATGATAGATTTTCAAGAACTGCAATTAGAGGTTAATGAAACCTATTCGTTTGTAGGTATAGAAAGACGCAAGTCCCAGCTAATCTTCTGTTTGCCTAAAGGATTTGATCCAAGCTTGTTTACTACTTACGATAGCAAGCGAGACTTATTTTTTCAGTTTTATAGGATATTGAATCATTTTAAATTAATTTGCCTCCAGAAAGATTATCTTAAAGCTGATATCAAAACTCAGGATAGGGATGGTGTAATCAGAAATCAGGGAAGTATTCAGCAAATCAGCTTACCTGATGTTGAGATAGAAGAGAATATTTTTTACTCGAAGTTAGATCTGATTGGTTCTATTCTCAACGCTTATGATGAGCTTAAAATATTGTCTTTGGCTGATAGGTTGGGAAAATCTGAGAAAATAGACTACAGCAAACTGCATTCATTTCTACACCGTGCGGTGTATCTGGATAATGGCGCAGCATATATTGATGATATGACATTACCCCGGCAGATGATACATTACCAGTCCACTGATATCGTTGGTATGTACTGCTATATCCTGGTAGAGGTTAAGCAGCAGTTGCATGAATCGGTTAGCGGTGAAGTTGCTGCTTTAGCCGAACGGTTTAAACACAAGTATATTAATGCCGAGGCTGGCTTATTTCATGATGAGTATAGTAGTCAAACGGTTGATAGTCTTAAAGATACACTGGAATTAATTGATAGAAACACTGCCCTTAAAGATACAGATTACTGGTATTTTTTCGATGCCATTGAGTTATTTTTGTATGGGAAGCTATCCCAAGCTGATGAAGGAGAAATTTGGGGAATAAATAATTTTTATAGCGTTTGGGAGTCCATGTGCCTGACGTACTTAGCAAAGACAGTATCACCCGAATATATTTTGCACTTAGATACCAGATTTATCTCTAATGATGTAGTGTCATTAGTTAATAGTAATACCAAGATATTGGCTCTAGCTAATGTCTTTAGTATTAATGGTAGGCGATTAGTACCAGATGCGGTTATATTTTCTACTGGTTTCAACGAATTTAGGTGGAGAGAAAAAAATACTATTTTCTTGAGAAAACAATCATATAATGGGAAGACATGGAATGACTATGGCTATACAACTAAATTCGAGTCACATGATTTTGCTGAAGTTGATTTGAAAATAGCTTATGAAGGTCAGCCTTTAAATAAACATACTTTTGAAGAGTTAGGAAAAGTTTATAGGAATCAAAATAATCAACTCATTATCAATAATCAATTGCCTAGCAATTTTTATTCCTTTTGGGAAATAGATCTTAAACAGTTAAGTTTCAAATCGCTAGATACGATATTTAGGCTAAATCACGTTTTTTACGTGGCTTTAAATAAAGCTATCTTTACTCCAGGTAAATTTGAGAAATTTTTATTGGATGAGTTTGGTTTTAATAAAGACAATGTATTTGATAACTCCTTGTTTAGACGTGGGCTAAGAAAATTAACAACACAAGAATTAATTGATGAATTTACAAATTTTATTGATAAAATTACAAATTTTTACCGCACAGTATGCTCCTTAAAAGTGATTGACATAAAATACTTATCCCTAGCCTACTGTCGCGATGTTAAGAATCGCCGTCATCTTAAAAAAGAAAGTATCAGAAAACAATTTGTCTATGAATATCTATTGCAGCAATTTCTTGGTGGCAATGATATTTTAAAGAATTTAGAGATTAAGAGTAATTTCTGGATACCTTCCTACCAAAATGATTCTGAGATCATCAAGGAAGTTGAGCCAGAGTACCTAGATGGATATATTAGTTTAAAAAATATCAATTTTGGCGCTATTGCTAATAGCTACTTAGATTAGCCGAAATGTCATCAACAAAAATACAACTCCTGGAACGAATAGAAGCGTTAGGGCTACAGCAAGCCCTATTTCCCGCAAATGGAGAGCCAATCAATGAAATTGTATACCAGCTAGAAAGCATCAATCCTATCCCCAACCCACTCCACCCCGATTCTCTCCCCTCTCTATTGGGTAACTGGGAATTGATTTACGCCTCAAGAGGAACCGTTGTCACCCGCCAACTGGCATCAATTCCAGATTTGGGGGGAACCCTAACAATCAAACGGGTGTGGCAGAAATTACTTGCAGGCGATACCCATAAAATCTTTGCCTCTAATGGCGCATTTCTGGACTTACCTCTGCTAGGAGAGTGGCGGTTACAGGCTGATGGCGTTTGGACGTGGGACACTCCCGATCGCACCGCTAATGTTACCTTTAATGCATTCTCCCTGCAAGCAACCAAACCCTTTAATCTGAAAAACTGGAGCCTTCCAGAACTGAAAATCCCCGTCTGGGAATTCTTCCGCAATCAGGCTTTATGGACAACCTCCTACCTCGATCCAGAAATTCGGGTAGGGCGAGGTGCAACAGGCAATCTGTTTGTCTTTCGTCGTCGCGATCGCCTCTGATACACAACCTTAACATTTATAGTCAGAAACTAAAAGTTTAGGGGAGAGCGCGACATAGAGGAAATTAACCGACGTCTAAATTGAATCTAATCAAAGTCCCCCTTTTGAAGGGGGATTTAGGGGGATCTAAACTTTGGGCGCTAGTCATACAAAGTCTTAATTTGACACCAATGCACGTCGGTGCGCCCCTACCTTATCGCTGAATTTGAGCGAAGATTTCGTCTAATATCTCTTGCGCCCCTTGCTGACGTAATAGTTGAGCCAGTTCAACCCCTAAGGCTTCCGCCTCAGTCGCCTCTCCAGTCACGGTATCTTTAATTAAGCTTGTCCCATCTAAACGGGCAACCATACCCGTGAGAATTAGATTATTTCCCTTGATCTCTGTATTTACGCCAATGGGGACTTGACAACCGCCTTCGAGTTCCCGTAAAAATGCCCGTTCTGCATAACACCGTTGTGCGGTTGGGGAATGTTCAATGGCTTTGAGTACATCCAAGATTTCTGGATCATCCCCCCGACATTCTATGCCCAACGCCCCTTGTCCAACGGCATGAAGGGAAATCTCCGAGGGTATAACTTGGTGGATGCGATCGCTCATATCCAATCGTTTTAACCCAGCGGCGGCTAAAATCAAAGCGTCAAACTCTCCAGCATCCAGTTTTCCGAGTCGGGTATTCAGATTTCCGCGAATATCTTTAAATGTGAAATGGGGGAAATGGTAGCGCAATTGTGCCAAACGCCGCAGGGATGAGGTGCCAATTACCGCACCTTCGGGAAGCGTATCCAGTTGCTTACCTTGGTGCTTGGCGTGAACCACCAATGCGTCAGCGGGGTTTTCGCGTTCCGTCACACACCCCAAGACTAATCCTTCTGGTAACGCGGTGGGCAAATCCTTGAGGGAATGCACCGCTAAATCAATCTCCTGATTCAGCATCCCTACTTCCAATTCCTTGGTAAAGAGTCCCTTATCACCAATCTTGGAGAGTGCCACATCCAATATTTTATCCCCGTGGGTACTCATGGTCTGGACTTCAAAGTCCCGATCCGGGTAGTGTTTGTGTAGTTGTTCCTGTACCCAATAGGTTTGTACCAAAGCCAATTGGCTTTTGCGGGAACCGATACGAATCGTGCGAGCCGGACTGGTAACAGTAGAGGACATAGAGCGATCGCGTCAAACAAATATAAAGAGTCACCTACTCTAGACTACCGCAGTTTGGTCATTCGTTCTTTGTCCTTTGTCACTCTTCCCTATTCCCTGTTCCCCGTTCCCCTTCCCCTGTTCCCTCTTCATTACCAATAACGATAGGAATAAAAGACTATGATCGATGAAGGTTACGTTAAGTATCAATGCCATTGGATTGAGACAAAACCACTTCCCTATAAACAGATTGCCGAAATTAATCAATGGCGCGATAAGCTCTATCAATTGCATCTAATCGGTATGTATGAAAATGGGATTGGTTTTGGTAATCTCAGTATTCGTTATACGCCCTCTGGTGAGTTTATCATCTCTGGCACAAAAACAGGCAGTCTTCCCCGATTAACAGAACATCACTATACTATTGTCACCGATTTTGATTTAGACCAGAATTCCTTAACCTGTACAGGACCTATCCAAGCCTCATCGGAAGCGTTAACTCATGCCACTCTCTATGCGGCAAATCCGACAATTAACGCAATTATTCACGTTCACAATCTCCCTCTGTGGCAGCAGTTAATCAACCAAGTGCCCACCACCGCCCAAGATTGTCCCTACGGCACTCCGGAAATGGCACGAGAAATTCTGCGATTATTTGACCAAGAGAATCTGATGGCAAAAAAGATTCTGGTAATGGCGGGACATGAAGAAGGAATTATTACTTTTGGCGAAACCTTAGATAAAGCGGGTAGTCTGCTTTTGCATTACTACAATAAGTAGTCGGACTACAATTGAAAAGTCATCAGTCATAATTAATAATCAATAATTCATCAGCATACCCCCGAACGCAGTGAAGGGTCAATTGTAGGGGCGGGTTTAGCCACTAACTTACCTTGTCACTGATAAATGAACAACAAAACCCGCCCTCCCCACCGATAAATGAACAACAAAACCCGCCCTCCCCACCGATAAATGAACAACAAAACCCGCCCTTATTCCGGTAGGCGCGGACATGAGACACTCATATCATTGTAGGTTGGGTTTCGACTTCGCTCAACCCAACAGAATCTAAGCGTCAAGCCCTTACTACGAACCTGCATAAGCCCAACTCGGCTAGAGATATACTGCAGTAGCCTCCACTCGCCACGGATTTACTACCCATACAGCAGCTTTCTTTGGTGAGTGCGATCGCGCCCTATAGCCATCCTATTTGAGTTGGGAGTTAGAATCCCCACAAGTCGGGATTCTCAGCCTGACTAATTCGGGTTAATTCCTATAGGTATCCCACTCAAATATTGCCCCATTATGTACTAATGTAACGGAGAGTGGGCAAGAAATCCAAAGGTTGAAACACTTCCAATTTTTGCGTTCAAAACAATCAAAGCTGCTGTTGTCAAAACAACGATGAACAGTCTATTAAAACTTCCGCTTAAACCACCCATCACATTGCTTAAAGTTCTCCTCGCTGCTTATATCCTAGGGGTTTCCCTAACCCTTTGGGCAATGCGATCGCACTATCTCATCCTATTTATTACCCTGTTTTGCCTGATTCCTCTCAGTAGCGGTGCAATTGTAGGAAATCGTTTAGCCGCCCAAATCACTCTCTCTAACAACCCAAAGAATTACCGCCGCAAGATTAATCGCATATTTCTCGCGATCGCGACAACTGCAACGGTTATTATTCTCGGTGTACAGTTCAATGTTTACCGCTTTCTACCCTTAATTGTTCGCTTATATCTCGGTGCTTATCATAAGCCCATTATCCTGGCGTTGGGATGCTTAACCTTAGGGCTAGTCGTATCAATTGAGTTGTCCGAACAACGTTCTCGCCGACAGTTACGTCTGCTGCTGGGAGTCGTCGTGGGAATGATGCTACCGTTGGTGATTATTCTGTATTACACATTACCCATAACTGGGATAGCCAGTGAAGCGTTAGTCATTGAAGGAGTTGTTCTCCAAACCACATCTCACACTTGCGCCCCAGCCAGTATCGCCACACTAGCCCGATTAGTGGGATTAGATCCGAATTTATCAGAACGAGATGTGGTTAAACTCACCCATACGACGCGAAAAGGGACTTACTCATTAAGTACAATTCGGGCAATGGAAAAGCTGGGTTTAGCGCCGAACTATCAATGGGGTTTAACAATTGATGATTTAATTGCGGCGGATCAACCGGCTGTACTGACCGTCAAAGAACCTGTAGATGGCGTAATATTTAACCATGCCATCGCCCTATTATCGGTTGATGCCAAAGCGCAAACGGTAACCGTGGGGAATCCGCTTTACGGGCGTCAAATCCTAACATTTGATCAGATGAAAGGCTATTGGATAGGTCAAGCTATATTTGTTACCTATCCACCCAAGCTAAAACACACCTTTTAAGATAGCGATCTGTGAGTAGGTTGGGTTTCGACTTCGCTCAACCCAACAGAGTACTAGCTTATGTTGCTCTCGTTCCTCGACCCAACCTACCTCTGAACAAGAATTGTAGTCGGTTAAAACCGACTTAAGCTATAAGCCAAGAACTTGAGTTCTTGGCGGCTGAGTTGGACTAGCATAATAAATTAGAATATCTTAACAATCGACTTGAGGATAAACCGTTTCAATTTCCGATTGATCGAACATAATAAGTATCAGAGCTAACTTGTTTTATTGGGAAATCCGGCAGCACGTTCCCATCGTCTTCTCCGTCTTTCAGGAACCTATCTCCACGCAAACGTTATGAAAAATACACAAATACAACCGGGACAACAGGCAAAACTCTTCCACGTTCAAACCAACACCCCGCTGGAGTTACCGCCCAACCGTTCGGTGATTCACATTGGTAAGGCTGAGGGCAGCATACAACCGGAGATTGATGTGTCCAATTTCCCCAATTCCTACATTGTATCTCGAAACCATGCCACTATTTCCCTTGAGGGAGACCACTATTTTATCGAAGACATTGGCAGTTCCAATGGTACATACTTAAACGGTATGCGTCTCACCCCCACCAATCGACACCTTCTCAATCCGGGCGACAAAATAGAATTAGGGAAAGATAGCTTAGTCACATTTATCTTTGAAGATGCCAGCAATCTTGCTGTGATCCCTAATCCGGAAAATCTTAGCGAACAGGAAACCTTTGTTACCAAGTTAACGGGTACAGGGTTAATTCTAGCCGGATTAGCATTTCTTAGTTCTAGTCTTTGGTTTTCACACTTCGCTCTTCCTTTTGTTATTGTAGAGATTTTGGGAGTGCTAACTGTAAATTATGGTGGAAGTAAACGTCATTTAGGTTGGGTTTTGATTGCGGCTGGCGTGGCAATCGCGATAATGACCCATCAGCTTTTTGTGCTAACGAAGGTTGTCGGATTAGTGGCTTTATCAATTTTAAGTTTATTCTGCGGTTATCAGTTTTTTGTCTTTGGCAAGGTTAAAACATTGAATCTATTAGCGCTCAAGCGAATTGTCAAAACCTAAATTTTGTAGTGTAAAAAACCTTCTCGCTACTGCAAGAAGATAGAAATAACTGAACAGCTAAGCTGTCATGCATTTAAATTGGGTATTAGTAGCGAGCAAGATGCTCAATATAGTGAGCAAGATGCTCACACTACGTCAAGGATTACGCCATTATTGATATTAAGGTTTAAATGCCGAACAGCTTATTTTCCCAATCCTCTCTTCTCCAATCCCTAATCCGGTATAGGTAAGAGTACGGTGAACACACTCCCTTGATTAACTTGCTAGAAAAGAATTATTATCAATTAATGACTGCCACGAACTGTCACTAATGAAAAATCCACATCTAGGATCAAGCATGAAACCATGGACTCGCCGCCAGATACTGAAGTGGGGATTAATCGGCGCTGGAGTGACGAGTGCCGCGATCGCAGGACAAACCTGGATACGACGTTCCACCTCTAGAGTACGCATTCCTGAGCTTCCAGAGACAACACCGGATCAGTTTAACCCCATGTCCGTGTTGCGAGACTTTGACTCTGGCACAATTAAACAGGAAAATGGACGCACAATTCGCGAATTTGAGATTGTTGCTAAAAATTCTACTCTCCAACTGAATAGCGCGGTTTCCTTCGTAAGTTGGAACTTTAACGATCGCGTTCCCGGACCCACCCTCCGCGCCACCGAGGGCGATCGCATCCGGGTTATTTTCCGCAATCAAGGCGGACATTCCCACAGTATGCACTTTCATGGTACTCACCCATCGGAAATGGATGGGGTAAAACCGATACGCCACGGTAAGCAAACCATTTATGAATTCGAGGCTAAACCCTCTGGTGTTCATCTTTATCACTGCCACATTGCCCCTGTGACCCGCCATATCAGCAAAGGACTTTATGGCATGTTCATTGTAGATCCTCGCCAAAAACGTCCTCCCGCTGATGAGATGGTTCTGGTTATGGGCGGATATGACATTAACAACGATAATCAGAATGAACTCTACGCCTTTAATGGCATTCCTGACTACTATTTAGACCATCCCATCCCTATTTATCAAAACCAACTCGTTCGCCTGTATCTGCTAAATATGATTGAATTCGATGCAGCGGCGACGTTTCACATTCATGCCAATCTGTTCCAGGTTTATCCCACCGGGCGCACCCTCACCCCCACCCTGGAAACGGATGTAATTACCCTGGGGACGGCTGAACGGCATATCTTGGAATTTTCCTACCCCTACCCCGGTGAGTATATGTTCCATCCTCACCAAGATGCGATCGCCGAAAATGGCTGTATGGGTATGTTTAAGGTGATTCCTTTGTGAGCGATCGTTTTTTTTATATTTTATTGCTATAAATATCAATAGTTGAATATCAAGATGTGCTTATCCTAAACTCCAGTTGTTAAAACCTATTTAGGATTGCTATAGTATCAGAGCTGGCTAGAATAGTAAGGACTGAGGTTTGTGAAGCAGTTAATTTCTATAGGAACAGCTTTGTCTGTATTATTGCTTGTAACACCGAGTTCTTTTACAGCTCAGAACAACCCCAATACACCAAGTCAGAACAACCCGAATAGACCAAATTCAGGAGATCTGGAAAAAGAACTCACTAGTATTGCTGAATCTACACTTCGTTTAGAAAACGACATTTTAGTCAACGGTGATCCTGATTCTGCAATAAGGCGAAATCCAAATGCAGTTAGGACTCGTGCAGCTAATATTCAAAGGCGTATAGAAAGGAAGCAAGGGCTACACAGCTTTTTGAGAGGACGTAAGGTAGGATTTAGGGACTTTCAGACTAGGTTAGAGGTGACAAACTTTAGTGTTGAGAAAGATGTAGCTGTCTTAGATGCAGTAGAATACACATCTCTCTTTTATGATCTATCTATTATGGCTGAAGGTTCACCTGAGCAGAGTGAAGAGATAGTTAAGCACCGTTTTACATTTAATCTGCAAAACAACCAGTGGGAATTGGTTTCAGATGAGATCATAGATGCTCCTGGATCTACACGAGGTTCTTCTGAGGAAGTTATAGTTCCCCTTCCGGCCTCTCCTGATGTAGCTCCATCTGACCCGTTAGCACCTCCAACATCTGACTAATCTAGTTTGCCTTCGGTACTGAACTCATCAGTTCAGGCTAGCAGATCGAAGATGCTTGACGATAGCAGCTCTGGTGATGAATTCAACAACTCTCCCGTTTTACTCACGCAAGCATCGTTAAATCGTCAAGCTATTATTCAGTAGACCTCTCCAGAAATGAGATTTCGACCTAGACAGCGTAAGGCTTTCAGCTTCTTTTTCGGAGATGTCCAGTACATTTACTTACGCTTTAACTGATGAGGTACAGTCTCTCCGCAAGATCCCCGACTTCTTGGAGAAGTCGGGGATCTGTCCCCTATCCTGGTAAGTATACGTTCCATTCCCACCGAGATGCGATCGCGGAAAATGGCTGTACGGGTATGTTTAAGGTGATCCCCTCCTGATCGAACATTATTTTTTTCTTGTTTATTGCAAAAGACTATCAATAGCTGTAGACTAAGAACCGTCCACCCAGTTATTGCAAAAAATTATTAACAATGTCATCAGTTCGTTTTCTATCCCTCACGGGTGCAGCCGCGACTCTAATTGCCCTGACAAGCTGTGGCAACCCACAAACCTCTACTCCGACAACGCCAGAGGCTAACGGTTCACCCGCAACGACTAGCCAAACTACGGCGTCACCCTCCACCGCCACGGATCAGCCGCAGGATATTGACTATATGACCACGTTAGGCTTAATGAAAGGGCATCTCTTGATAGCAAAGGAACTCCTAGATCAAGGAAAACCAGACCAAGCCGAACCCCATATTGGTCACCCGATTGAAGAACTCTATGCAGATGTAGAAACTCAGTTATCCCAACGCAATGTCGAAGACTTTAAACCCACACTGAACATATTGCATGACTTTGTTAAATCTAAACCCAATGCGCCGGAGATAAACACAGAATATAAAGCGGCGATGCAAGGGATTGATCAGGCAATTGAGGCATTACCCATTTCTGAGCGTCAGTCACCTGATTTTATCCTCCGTGTCATTAGCCAAATGCTCAGTACCGTCGAGGAAGAATATAACGCCGCGATCGCCAATGACAAAATCGTGGAGACGATTGAATACCAAGACTCACGGGGATTTATCCTCTATGCCAACACCCTTTATCAAGACATTGCCGAGCAAGTGAGTCAGGAACATCCCGATGCGGCTCAAACCCTAGAATCAAGCCTGAACGAACTCCAGAACGCCGTACCCAGTGCAACTCCTCCAGCAACGCCAGTTATGACACCAGAGGAGGTATCCACCCTCATTCAAACTATTCAAAAAACCAGTCAAACCATCTCCTCGTCCCCATCCTAATTAAGTTAGGGAAATAGCTCCAGCCCTTACAAATGACGTAGCTTGCTTCTCGCTCTTGTGAGCATGACAAATGACCAATGACTAATGACCAATGCGTGAAGTCTTAACAGCAAACTCTCTCAAATTAGCCCTCAACCGGAGAAATTTACGGATGACTCCCCAGAGAGAAACCATTCTGCAACTCTTTCAAGAACTTCCCCCCGGTGAGCATCTGAGTGTTGAAGAATTGCATGATTGGTTAGAGGAGAAAGGAAAAAATGTTAGCCTATCCACCGTATACCGAACGGTTAAATTAATGGTTCGCATCGGTGTACTGCGAGAACTGGAACTAGCAGAAGGACATAAGCATTATGAGTTAAATTATTCGGGTTTAAAGCACCACCATCATCTTGTATGTCTTCAGTGTCATCAAACGATTGAATTCAAAGATTCGTCAATTTTAAAGATTAGTCAAAAACAAGCGAGGGATGAAAACGTTGAACTGCTCGATTGCCAGCTTACCCTTCATGCGGTCTGCTTGGAGGCGGTACGGCAAGGGTGGCCCCTTTTGTTGCCAAGAAACTGGTCATGTCCCCGGTACGGGGATTGACGGAATACCGCTTTGTTTTAATAATGAAAATCATTATTTTGATTAAGTCCAGGGAAAATCAATTCCCAACTATTAGGTCATAGGTGTGAGGATATGAAACAACCAAGTCTACTGTGGAACTGTGGGGTGGTTAGCCCGACAATTTTGGTGGCACTATTTGGGGTGGGGGTTGATGCGATCGCAACAGAAGTGGATTCGCCTCAAACACAAGCATCCATAGCCGTTCCAGCCAATCCAGACAACGAAACCTTTGCTCCACTAACACCGATCGCCCAAATTCCTGATAATAGCGGCGATTCCAGCGATAAGATTTTGGAACAAATTAACCACTACAGCAACGAGCCGAACGCTTTAGATCAAGTGACTAATGTCTCTCAGTTACGGGATGTATCGCCAGGAGACTGGGCGTATGAAGCCTTGCGATCGCTCGTTGAACGCTATGGTTGTATTGCGGGATATCCCGATGGCACCTACCGGGGGAACCGTGCTATGACTCGTTATGAATTTGCCGCCGGGTTAAATGCCTGTTTGCAGCAAATCGAACGGTTGATTGCGGGGACTAACGGTGTTGACGGGGGTGACTTGGAAACCTTGCAACGGTTGATTCAGGAATTTGAAGCCGAACTCGCCACCCTAGGAGCGCGGGTGGATAATTTAGAAGGACGAGTCGCGTTTTTAGAGGATAATCAGTTTTCCACAACCACCAAACTATCGGGCGAAGTCATCTTTGGTTTAGCCGGTATAGCGGCGGGAGAGGATGCCAATGGAGATGATATCGATAATGTAACCATTTTTGGTCATCGTACCCGTCTGGAATTAAATACCAGTTTCACTGGGGAAGATGTACTCAGAACCCGACTACAAGCTGAAGGTTTAGGTTCTCTAACCGAACAGACAATTACACCTGAAGGCGATCTTTTCTTTGCGGGTGCAACGGATAGTGATGTCGTGATTGATGCGTTACTCTATGATTTTCCCCTTGGTGAAAACACCCGTGTTGTCCTTGATGCTAATGCGGGTGCATCCGATGACTTTGCCAGCACGGTTAATCCTTTCCTGGATGGCGATGGGGGTAGTGGGGCGCTGTCTCGCTTTGGGACAAGGCATTCCATCTATTATTATCTGGATGGTGCAGGTATCGGGATTAATCACGCATTCGGTGACAAGCTAGAACTCAGTGCAGGCTATTTAGCGAGTGAGGCGGCTGATCCTGGAGACGATACTGGCATATTCAATGGTCCTTATGGGGCGCTTGCCCAGATCCTGTTTAAGCCCAGCGATAGACTGAATATTGGGTTAACCTATATTCACGCCTACAATCGAGACACCGATACTGGAAGTCAGCTAAGCAATTTTCGCAGCTTTACCGAAGACGCGATCGGTAATGCTGTCCCCACGTCTAGCAATTCTTATGGTGTAGAACTATCATGGCAGTTAAGCGATCGCTTTGCCCTTGGCGGTTGGCTAGGCTACACCCAAACCACAACCCTTTCGACACTGGGGGGACAAATTGATCGCGGTGACTTGGATATTTGGAATTGGGCAGTTAGTTTAGCTTTCCCCGATTTAGGCAAAGAAGGAAATGTTGCCGGGATTTTGGTGGGGATGGAACCGAAAGTTACTGATTCTAGCGTTAATATTCCAGGAATCGATACCGAGGATGAGGATACCTCGCTGCACATTGAGGCATTTTATCAGTATCAGCTAACTGATAACATTGCCATTACACCGGGAATCATCTGGCTCACGGCGCCTGATCACGATAATGATAATGAAGACATTGTAATCGGGGCTATCCGCACCACCTTTAGCTTTTAACCCATATCTTGCACCATTCAAGGTCAAGCCAAATTGTATTGGCGTTACCCTAATACCAAATCCGGGTTAGCTACCCCCGTTATAACCTAGTCCGCGCAGGCGGACTTTGTTTGTGTAGCCGCGATTTCAATCGCCTCCTCTTGCTCCTCAGACGCGCCATGGCACGTCTCTACATCCTTCCCACGCCTTTATAAAGCGTATGTAAAAATAACCCCTGGACTCAATCGAGCCAAATTCATAACTTTATCTTATAGAAAATGGCTGAAGCAGGAATCAATATTAAAATGCTTGCCTATTACTGAGAGGCATAGTAACAACCAGTAACGTTTTCTCTGGAATTTTTAAATAACTAACACATTATAACACTTGAATGAGAAATCTGCCATCATGCACCTCCTTTTTCTTTACAAAATCTTCATGTAAATAAGGATTTATATTGATGTAAAAAAATAAATTTTTGATGAAGTAAAAGAGATGTATAACATATTGACTTTAAAACGATTTATTCTAGAAATAGATAAATAATAATTTCATTGGCAGGACGAAAAAATGAAACGTCTCGCTCAAACCGCTGCATCAGTTACAATCATTGCCACGGCAACGATTAGCTATTTACCCAATAGAGCCGAGGCAATCACATTCAATAGTGGAGGAAACGCTATTGAAACAAGCGCCATTAAACAAGGCTCCCTGAGTAAGCTAATGTTTGATTTAGCGCCAATGGCTGTTAATGGAGGCAATTATTCTGGGCAGAATGCCTCATTTTCATTGCAGACCTACAATAATAACGTAGTCATTGATGCTGTTGCCGCGAGTGACGTCAATTCTCTCTTGTCTGATTTACAAGGATTAGGATTGCAAAATGCTTCGATATTTGGCTCCTTTGTGTCAGGGATGCTGCCGATTGATGCTCTCGCGTCTGTGGCGCAGTTAGAAAGCTTAAAATTTGCTAAACCAGCCTATAAACCGATAACCAATGTCGGCAAAACAACCAGTCAGGCTAATGTCGCCTTACGTGCAGATATAGCGCGTGAGCAGTTTGGTGTAGATGGAACCGGGGTGACGATTGGAGTTTTATCGGATAGCTTTAATTTTTCTGGTACAGCCGCCGAGGATGTGGCGAATGGAGATTTGCCATCGGGTATTCAGGTGCTCAAAGATTTACCCAATGATGGGAGTTTAGGTGATATCTTTGGTATCGATGAAGGTCGTGCCATGATGCAACTGATTCATGATGTGGCTCCGGGTGCGGATTTGGCATTTCACACGGCGGCGTTTAATGAAACCGATTTTGCCCAAGGGATTCTGGCACTCGCCGATGCGGGTGCGGATATTATTGTCGATGACATCTTTTACCCCACTGAACCAATGTTCCAAGATGGAGTCATTGCTCAAGCCATTGATACTGTCGTTGATCAGGGTGTTTCCTATTTCTCGGCGGCGGGTAATGATGCTCGACAGTCTTATGAAAGTGCGTTTAATGGCAGTAATCTGTTTGAGGAGTTAGTCGGCGGTGAATTTCATGATTTTGATTCAGGTGCAGGCGTTGATATTTTCCAAAGTTTGACGATTCCTGAGAATAGCGGATTTGGCATCTCGTTCCAGTGGGATTCCCCGTTCTTTTCGGTGAGCGGTGGTGCAGGTTCTCTTAACGATCTGGATATTTTCCTGTTTGATCAGTCAGGAACGAATATATTGGCAAGCAGTGTTAATCAAAATGTGGGGAATGATGCGGTTGAATTTTTCTCGTTCTTCAATGATGGCTCATTAGGAACCGATACGTTTAACTTAGCGATATCAAAGGTAGAGGGTTTAGATCCTGGATTGATGAAGTATATCTTGTTTGGCGAGGGTACGCTGAACGAGTACGATACTGCCAGTGGAACGGTATTTGGACATCCTAATGCTAGGGGAGCAGAAGCTGTTGGCGCGGCGTTTTATCAAGATACACCCGAATTTGGTGTTGATCCAGCTTTATTGGAGCCATTTTCCTCAGCAGGACCCACGCCGATTCTGTTTGATACGGCGGGTAATCGCTTGGCAAATCCGGAGATTCGCTTGAAGCCAGAGATTATTGCGGCTGATGGAACGAATACAACTTTTTTCCCACCTGCTTTCTTAGATCCTAGAGATCCCGAAGGTGATGGGTTTCCCAACTTCTTTGGTACGTCGGCGGCGGCTCCCCATGCGGCGGCTGTGGCGGCTTTAATGTTGGACGCTGCGCCGGATATGAGTCCAAGTGAAATTTATCGTATATTGGAAACAACTGCTCTGGATATGGAGAGTCCTGGTTTTGACTTTGACAGTGGTTTCGGGTTAATTCAAGCCGATCGCGCTGTAGCCGCTACTGTTCCGGAACCGGGTTCGGTGTTAGGTTTGCTGGTATTCGGTACTGTGGGGATAGGTGTTCGATTATTCGGGAAGAAGCCTGATTGATACTCCCATCGCTGAAAGCGAGGTTTTCTCAGGATGGTGCAAGATTTAAAACGAATGGCATTGGCTTAAAGCTGGTGGGCAATGCCCACCCTACGGTATATCAAGGGTTACGGCGATTTCACAATGCTGACTGGAGCGTGCCATTGGAGTTAAAACGGGTTGAATTAATCATGCGCCAACTGAAAATCCCTCTGATCATGTTTGTTTGTTGTCTACTCGTCAGTTGCGAGAACAACCCTCCAAACCCGACAGATACATCACCTGTGTCTTCTCCAGATGCACCATCGGCGCAGCCATCATCCCCTGACACCTCACCCAGCGAAAGTCCTACGATTGATCCGTCTAAATCAACTCAATCGGCTCAAACCCAACGGATATCTGCAAAGGGGATTGGAGTGGCGCAAGTGGGGATGACGCTGGGTGAACTGAAAGAATTGCTGGGAAATCAAGCTGAGTTTCAGGTGACGTCACCGTTTATGGTCGATTTTGATGCGATCGCGATCGTTCAAGAGGGTAAACCGCAATACTACATCTTGTATCCGGCGGGAATACCGATGAGTGACGACGATATCATTGAGGCGCTAGTTACAGACAATCCCAATTATCAAACGGCTGAGGGTGTTGGACCCGGAACCCCCCTCGAGCAAGCAGAAGAGGTTTACGGAGAAGCGACTCTTACCTATAGCACCGTTAACGAGTCGCGGGAATATGTCAAGTTTGCCCAACACCCGTCTCCTGACATGACATTTCGGCTTGGTGCAGCGAATAATGATAGCTTGGCTGGGGTCTATCCCTCACCCCAAAAGGAATTTAACCAGACGAAGGAGTATAAGGATACGGCAACGATTCGTTTTGTCGAAGTGTATTGTTCAAAGGATTGTCCCGTACAACCTCTGCCTAATTGACAGATACAGCAGTTTGCTCTGCTATGCGGTACATTGTCGATCCCCCTCGCATCCCCGTGCAATAAAAGCGAAGCATCCTCTGGTGCCCCCCTACAAGAGCTATGCATTACTCACATCTTTCTTAACCTGAATTCCCTTGACAAAAGCAGTAGTTTTGGGGGAGAGTAAAAGCCTCTTTCTGGGCAATGTCATGGAGTCGTCGCAGACCTTGCCAAATAGTTTTAACCCCCGGTTCGCCATCATGAGAACGGGCTAAGAACCCGCCGAGTTAGTCCATCGGTTATTTTTCTCTGACTTATTCAGCAAGCCCTACATTAGCTGATCCAATTATTTTGACCCTAAGCGAAGCCGAAGGGTTAATCAAAACTCAAAACTTTCCTTCCCTGTCCCCTGATGCACCGTTTTCACCCATTTCAATCGCTTGGGACGCACGGACATGCGAGCGGTTGTAGCTGACATTACCACCATCCAATGCATCATATAAAGAACACCGCGCACTGTTTGCAAAACATTGAGAAATAAACTGCCGATTGTCAAGGGTTGATCCCGTTGAATCCGACGCAATCCCGTAAACATGGCAATAAACGACAGCGTAAGCGCTAATCCAGTAATCGGACTATACAGAGGTAAACGACTACGAAGCAGCGCCATTAAACAATCCGGTATAGCCGCCGTTGGCAATAGGTACTGAATAATTAAAAATGAGAATAAATCGATGGTTTTGCTCAAACCCAGACGATTACTAGCAATCAAACGCCAGTAGTCTAAATAACGCTGATATCCCCCCTCTGCCCAACGACTCCGCTGATGCCAGAGGGAGAGGGTGCTAATCACACCTTCTTCATCCACCGCCGGGAATTCTAGGAAACGAATATCCCATCGATCCAGGTGCAGACGTATGGTTAAATCCAGATCATCGGTAATCGTTTGCTCATTCCAGCCGCCACAGCGTTCTAATGCCGCACGACGCACAAACTGACCATTTCCCCGGAGTTCACCAATCCCACCAATGGCAGTTCGTTGGTTTTGGAAATAGCTATCTAGTGCCATTTCTGCCATCTGTCCTTTTGTCCAGAAATTCAGACGCCCATTCGCGATCGCTTTTCGCACTTGTACCGCCCCAACTCTCGACTGGTTAAAGATGGGCAACACTCGCCGCAGTAGATCTTGAGTGACATGAGCATCGGCATCAAAGACACCAATAACGTCTCCTTTGATCAAGGGTAATACTTGATTTAATGCCCCCGATTTACCGCCTGTGGCGTTAGCATCGCGATGAAATACATTTAACTGATCGTATTCTGCCGCCAGTTGATCTAAAAGGATGGGGGTTTTATCCGTACTGTGATCATTAATTACCCAGAGTTCGCAGCGTTCCTGGGGATAATCTAAGTTACACAGCATCCTCACCAAGTTCTGAATTACCGCCTCTTCATTTTTGGCAGCCACCAGTAAAGACACAAACGGAAAATCAGCCGGATTCTCCCCCTGTAGCAGTTTCGGCACTCGTATGGGTCGCGCCACTAATACCCGGATCGCCTGAATCCCTAACAGTGCGGTTAAACCAAAGACTAACCAATACCCCCAGGACAGTAGATGCAGAGTGATCGTCCCACCCCAAATCAGGGTTAGCGCCAACGCCGCTTTGCGTCGTCGCCCTTCGAGTCCCTGAAAGAAAAAGTCGCTCTCAAAATCATCTTCAGACCACTCAGACAGCAGAGAGCTAAGGGGATCAAGCTCACTGCTATGATTATTCTCTGTCCAGGAGTTCTCTGGCATACGCTCCTTGATTTCTCCACCCACGCAAATTGTATCTAATTGTATCGTATTTCGTTAATTTTTTTATACTTTGAGGAGTATGCTTTAGTATTTTAGCGTTTGCTGGTTCTGCATGGGTGAGGATATAGGGTTTGTATGGTGATATCGTTTCTGAGTACAGCAGCATGGGGACTGGGTTCTGTTCTCTGGGTGGAACTAATCCGCGACTTCTATCACGTCTTGTCCCATCATTGGACACCGTTATATCGGTTGCACGTTTGGCACCATCGGGTGTTCAAGCCGGATTTAACCCCGGCTAGTGAGCAAATTTATCGCCAAGCCCATTGGTACAATGATTTACCCGAATCCCTGGTGATGTTGCTGTTTAGCCTAGGGCTGTGGGGAGTCGCCTATATCTGGAGTGAACCCCATTGGGCGGCGTTGGCGGGTGTCCTTTATACGGTAAGCTTTTTAGGAAGTGCGATCGCGCGAGGGAGTGGACTCGCTGGTGCGGATGAACTAACCGACTTAACCCATCGTCCTGGACAATTCTTGACTCCCCCCTCAAACTGGACAGTCAATCGCCCCTATCATTGGCGACATCACTTTGATAACCAAAAGGCGTATTATTGTGGCACATTGACCTTCGTCGATAAACTTATGGGTACTGCGCTATCCCTGAAAGGTAAAACGGTAGCGGTTACTGGGGCGTCTGGCACATTAGGGCGATCGCTATTGTATCAGTTGCACCAGCGCGGGGCTAAAGTGATCGGGTTAACCTCGAAGTCAGACCCAATTATTTTAACCGCAGCGGGTGAACCGCTATCGGTGAAAACGATAACCTGGCAAGTGGGACAGGAATCTGAGATTGCGGCTGAGTTAGAATCCGTTGATATATTGATTCTCAATCATGGAATTAACGTTCATGGAGAAAGAACCGCTGACGCGATCGCCAAATCTTATGAGGTGAATACATTCTCCAGTTGGCGGTTATTAGAATTATTTTTGCAGACGGTTCGCACCAATCAAGATATTGCCCGCAAGGAAGTCTGGGTGAATACCTCAGAAGCCGAAGTCAGTCCCGCTGTCAGTCCTCTGTATGAATTAAGCAAACGGGCATTAGGGGATTTCGTCACATTACGCCGTCTCGATGCGCCTTGTGTAATCCGCAAACTGATTTTAGGACCATTTAAGAGTAATTTGAATCCCATTGGTGTTATGTCGGCGGATTGGGTGGCAAAACAAATTGTTAATTTAGCGGTGCGAGATGTCCGGAATATTATCGTTACGATTAATCCGCTAACGTTTTTGGCATTTCCGATTAAAGAGTTTTTTGTCAGTTTATATTTCCGAGTCTTTAGTCACAAGGCGTCATCATTATAAATAATGACTTCATTGTTTCCTAAGCCATGACTCACATCAGTTCCATATTTCTGTAGGGTGCGTTAGGCGTAATTGTGGGTAATCATGAGTCGGTTAATGTAAATGTCGCCGTAACGCACCATGATGACTACGAGGAGGGGGGAGGACAGCGGATGCTTCGCTTTTGTTGCATGGGAGAAGGGGAATCTGATTCTCTTGCTCCCCTCTCCCCGGCGTGGGAGAGGGGCTGGGGGAGAGGGGTTGAGCTTAAGTTGACACCAATGCATGTCTGTGCGCCCCTACGATTTCTTTTCTGTTGCCAGATAGATCCATCTTCATGCAATCTTCACAATAACGCCAAAATCCTGGTTGTTCGATGAAGATTCGATGAAGCTAATGTATCACGTTGATCATGGATTTACAGCCGAACGATGTTAACTCCGTGAATGACGGGCGATTGAAATAGGCGCTGGCATTTTGTGCATAAGAGTCTCAGTTCTGGGAAATATAACAATCTAGGATACAATCCTGTCAGAGGGAAATCCCGTATTTTTACCTAAACCTCAGGTGCGTCCCATTATTGCCATGGAAAACTCAGCCTACGAGTATCAAGTTGGGGGGTGTCTCCCTATTGATGCTCCTACCTACGTGGTTCGACAAGCTGACAATCAACTCTATGAAGCACTGAAAGCTGGCGAGTTCTGTTATGTCCTCAACTCCCGCCAGATGGGGAAGTCTAGCCTACGGGTTCGCACGATGCAGCGCCTGAAGCAGGTGGGGATTGCCTGCGCTGCCGTTGATCTGACCGCGATCGGATGCCAAAATATTACCCTAGAACAGTGGTATGCGGGTATTGTCTACACCTTGGCTGGCAGCTTTGATCTCATGGATGCCAGTGAACTGGAAGCTTGGTGGTCTACGCGCAAGCATCTCTCGATCGTACAACGGTTTGGCACATTTTTTGATGAGGTATTACTTCAAGCAATCCCGCAAAACTTAGTCATCTTTTTCGATGAAATCGATAACGTTCTCCGCTTAAAATTTCCGGTGGATGACTTTTTCGCCGCGATCAAATCATGCTACAATCAGCGAGCCACTAATCCTAACTATCAACGCCTCACCTTTGCTCTGCTTGGCGTCGCTACACCATCTGATCTGATTCAAGATAAATACTGCACCCCATTTAATATTGGTCAGGCAATTGAACTTTCGGGGTTTCAGCTCAAAGATATTCAACCCTTAGCCGAGGGATTTGCCGGAAACGTTAGTCATCCCGATATAATTCTCCAAGAAATTTTAGCCTGGACAGGGGGTCAACCGTTTCTCACCCAAAAACTGTGTAAATTAGTCAGTCACTCTATTGAGAAACAAAGACATTCTCCTAAAACTAGGGAAACCTGGCAAGCTAATCCATTCAAAAAAATTTTTCTGGGACTAAATGGTAAAGCTAAAGTCTCAGCTTGGATTGAACACCTGATTCAAACCCAAGTCATTGAAAATTGGGAAGCCTTTGATGAACCCGAACATTTAAGAACGATCCGCAATCGCTTGCTCAAATGTGGGCAGCGTCATCCGGAAATTATTTATATCTACCAGCAAATTTTACAAGATGGACAAATTACGGCGAATGACAGTCGTCCCCAAATGGAATTGCGGTTGACTGGATTAGTGGTCAAGCAGAATAGTCAACTACAAGTTTATAACCCGATTTACCAGTCTGTCTTTAGTGAACAGTGGGTGCAGCAGATTCTTCCTAGTCTACCTCAACCTGTTTCCTTCGCGAAACAAAATCACGAGGGAGAGCTTAACTTAGACACCCTAGCCGAACGTCTCTACAAACACTTAATAGACTGCTTAAAACGGGAATCTCCGGAGCAAATGATTGAGCGTTTTCATCAGTTGTTTATCCATGGAATCGACTATTCAGACCAAAAAATTTTAGATATACTCTACAGAATTACCGCCTCTAGACGAGCGGATAAAGAGTTTAAATATATCATTTATCGCTGCTGTCACATTCTGGTGAACCGTTGGCAAATGACGCCTAAAGAACATGTAGCGATCAACAAGTTGCTAGATCTGTTCCAAATTAGCCACCAGCCCACCACTAGCCGTTTGCGACAACTCGTACAAACCTTTATCAATTCAGAAGAATATCGAGCCTTAGAACGTCTCAGGGTAGTGGTGGATGAGCCAACATCTACAGAAAACTCTTCTAAATGGGAACGGAAGAAATTAGCTGAGTTAATTGGGCGATATCCATTCTTATTTTCCTATTGTCTATTGAGTCAAGACTGTTCCGAGGAAGCTCAGCAAACCATCCAAAAACTGCAAGCGGAAAAACAGCAACAGTTGGAAGATGAACTGTGGCAGTATGCAACCTATCTAGTCAAGGGAAGCGTATCTCCTACTAGAATGAGGAAGCCATTGGTAAAAAATCCTACCCTATTGGATGATGAAGAATTGCATCTGGCACTGCGGCAGTTTGGCGGAAAAGCCAAGAATTCCTATGCCTACTGTGAGGCACAAAATTTTCTACACCGCACATTGAAAACACCTTCGTATTCTCTGTTTAAAGACAATTTATATCAGTATATCATTGCATCAATTGACCCGAGCTATGGACAACATTACTTTTATGGATTGTTAAATAAACACCTGGCTAATACGCTAACTGAATATAATCAGAATAAACTGGACAAGTTCCTGATCAAGAAAACATGCAGCCAGTTGTTTAATTTACTCATCGTCGAAAGTCCAGAAAAACCAGAACATTATTGGTTTGATGATTTAGTCGTTAATCTGGGTTCGCTACAAATGACAGTTTTGTTGCTTAAACTGGTTTTGTTGTCTCCATCCGAAATTCGCCCCGACTTGGAAAAACGCATGGCTATTTTATTCAATCACTACGAATCAAAACCGATGGGAGATATCCCCTCTCTGGTTAAGTCGATGGAAAATTTGAATGTTGCTTTTGTGGTCAATTTTGGCTTCAGAGATTTTTCATTGCTTAATAAGTATTGAATGTAAATTTACTGTTTTTTGACGAATAACCAATGACCAATCACTATAACCGTCTACAGAGAATCCAACGCAACTCTAACGGCGGTCTTCCCTGGTTTAAGGGAAACACATTGTACCCCAAACACCAATTAATAAACTAACTGGTGGGGGGCCAAGCTATTTCGGGTAAATGTTCGCGTTCGTACTCTAACACAGATTCATCGGACACTAATTCTATCGGCAAGCGTTCCATCGCTTTGGCTAATTCTTGGCGGGTAAACAGACAAGACCATTTAGCTTGGGAAACTTGTTGAGTGACTGACTTCGCGACTGAAAATATCACCAAGAATTACCCTGACAGGTAAATTAGATCCTTGGACAATGGTTTGTAATTGATTCGCAAAGACTGGCGCTAACTCAACCGCATCAACCGGATAACCAAGTTTCGCTAAAGGGAGAGTATTGCGACCCGCCGCCGCACTTTTGGTACAAAAAAGTCCGAATCGTTAACAATTTTTAATTACCCATGACCGTAGTAGTTCATTCACTTGGTCGGGAACCTCATCATGGGGACAATGACCGGCTTGGAGATAGTATTCTGTAAGTTGGGGATAATACTGACGAAACTTTGCTCCCCGTTCTTTGGCATTCATCCAGGGATCACCTTCTCCCCACAAGAGTAATAGGGGACAGCGTAATTGGGAAAGTAGTACATCGATTTTTTCCCCTTGGGGCGATTTGAAGACAGAGGCGAAGACTTTATGCGCTCCGCGATCGCACGAGGGACGATAGATATCATCTACCAGTTGGTCAGTAATGGCGCTGTGATCTAAATAGACTTGCTTGAGGGTTCTGCGAATGATCGCCCGTCGCCGCAGGTACTGAAACAGAAGGAAACTCGCCCAAGGTTGCAATAAGAGCGATCGCGTCAGGTTCTTGAATCCCTTTTGCCCTGAATTCGATGACTCTGGAACTTTCGTCTCGGTAAACGGACCGGCACTATTGAGCAACACCACCCCCGCAGCCGTATCCGGACGTTGCGCCGCAACACACAGCGCACAATAGCCGCCTAAGGAGTTCCCTGCCAATACTACAGGCTGACCAATCACCTGGGTGATAAAATCATGCAACTGATCGCGCCACAACTCCCCACTATATTGCCAGTCTGGTTTAGCAGATCGTCCAAACCCCAATAAGTCAATTGCCCAAACTTCAAAGTCTTGTTGGAGTTCAGCCATATTCTTGCGCCAGTGATCCGTCGATGCACCAAATCCGTGGATCAGTAACAGAGGGGGGTGTTGCGATCGCCTCTCACCCGCTTTGACGTAGTAAATCGACTGTCCTCGCCACTGCCAATAGATGCCAGGAATAGTAGCCGTTGCTGCAACGGGGGTCGCCTGCATGGTTCTCGATAATGTTAAGTAACGTTAACTAATCTTAATATAGCGTAAGTGTTCCAGGCAGCTATGACTTAGAGTCGCTGATTACGGTTGTCACCCAACAAGTGTCACACACACAACCGGAAATGCGATCGCGTGAGCTTTGCATCCTGTGGTTAAACCGTACTCTGGACAAAAAAAGTTTTTTGTATTACAAATGTAGTATTACGACAAAGCAGGGGTGATTTCTCACCTAATACCAAATCTGGGTGAGCCATCCCCGTTATAACCCAGTCTGCGTTAGCGAAGCTTGCCGAAGCGTCGGCAGACTTTGTTTGTGTGGTTTTGCGATTTTAATCGCCGTGGCAAAAGGGAGTTCCCAAAGCGGATTTGGTATGAAAGGTAGATAAACTGTAGGAGGAAGAGTTTATGGCTGAAATCCGAAATGCGAGGTTGGTAATCACTAGAACTGGAGACCGGGCAAATGGGACTATCACGGGTGAAATTGTTTGGACTGGCAATGAGCTTGCCTTAAACCCACAATTCAATCTTGAAGCCTCTTTACGAGGTAGCGACAGAAGGCGTGATGATCGGATTCCAGCTAATTTGTTTGATCCCGATGGACTACTGGACAATCCAATTAGTCCGGATGGCATGAATCCTAAGTCCTTTCGTCTGACCTTTAACGTACCCAGCAATGTCTTGGATGAAGATGATAGCATCTTCAATAGAGATGATGAGGTTTATGCTGTGCTAAATCTAAAACCTGTTGAGATTGCTGTAGCAACTGCACGAACTAACACGGTTAGAGGTCGATTCTAATTTACGCATTTTGTTATAAGACTTTGTGGGTCTAGGAAAGAGCTGGTATGTTCCGTTAGTTTTAACGCCCCAATTGCCCTATTCGGTCAGCGATGGACTTTAACTGACCTATTCATTACCCTTATGACTCAAAATTGACAATCTTAATCTGACAACAGTAATATAGGCAGATGTCAAAACAAAGCTTGAGATCTATCGGTATGTAGTCCCTGACTAAAAAGCAAGTTAACTTGGAGAATGGTACTCATGTAAGTTGGGTTTAGATACCTAAGCTAGAGTTTTGCTGAACTTTATCAAATGAAACCAGACGGAACTCTTCTGAAGCGGATTAGTAACGAAGCCGGACGAGTAAAAGTAGATATAATTAGCCGTCCGGCTTGGTCACCTGATGGTACTACTATTGCAATTGCGACTGAAGATAGTCCGGGAAATTTTGAAATTGTTTTGCTAGATCGGGCAGGAGAATTTCGGAAAAAGCTAACCTCAAATATAGCTGATGAGTTCGATCCGGCTTGGAGTCAATAGTTGACCCTTAAGCCCACATCCAGTACGTCAATATCAGGACTACACAGACAAGGAATTATAACATATGACATTTGCTCCAGTTCTTCAACTTTCAAGCCTCGATGGCAGTAATGGTTTCCGTCTCGATGGCGTAGCAGCAAATAACATCTCAGGTCATTCAGTGAGCAGTGCAGGAGATATCAATGGCGACGACATCGATGACCTGATTA
Source organism: Coleofasciculus sp. A1-SPW-01 (assembly GCF_040217205.1). Taxonomy (NCBI): domain Bacteria; kingdom Bacillati; phylum Cyanobacteriota; class Cyanophyceae; order Coleofasciculales; family Coleofasciculaceae; genus Coleofasciculus; species Coleofasciculus sp. A1-SPW-01. Next base: position 95,039 of record NZ_JAVJNP010000160.1, read on the forward strand.
TTGGCGCAATAGGTTTCTTCAATAACAACCGTAATTCTGGCTCCAGTTATGTGGTGTTTGGCAGCCAGGATGGATTTAGCTCCACCCTTAACCTTTTAAGCTTAGATGGTGGTAATGGTTTCCGTCTCGATGGCGAAACAACAGGTGACCGATCGGGCAATTCGGTTAGCAGTGCAGGAGATATTAATGGCGATGGCATTGATGACCTAATTATTGGCGCATATTTTGCTGACAATAACGGCATTGGTTCTGGCTCCAGCTATGTGGTATTTGGCAGCCGAGATAGCTTTAGCGCCACGCTCAACCTTTCTAGCTTGGATGGTAGTAATGGCTTCCGAATTGATGGCGCAGCCCAACGAGACTATTCCAGTTTTTCTGTGAGCGGTGCGGGAGATATTAATGGGGATGGCATTGAGGATCTGATTATTGGTGCAATTGGTGCCGACAATAACGGCATTGGTTCTGGCTCCAGCTATGTGGTATTTGGCAGCCGAGATAGCTTTAGCGCCACGCTCAACCTTTCTAGCTTGGATGGTAGTAATGGCTTCCGTCTTGATGGCGTTGCAGGTGACGTCTCTGGTCGTTCAGTGAGCAGTGCGGGGGATATCAATGGGGATGGCATTGATGACCTGATTATTGGTGCAAGGGATGCTGACAATAACGGCGGTCGTTCCGGCTCCAGCTATGTGGTGTTTGGTAGCCAGGATGACTTTAGCCCTACGCTTGACCTCTCTAGCTTGGATGGTAGTAATGGCTTCCGAATTGATGGCGCAGCAATAATTGATAGCTCCGGCACTTCAGTAAGTAGTGCGGGGGATATCAATGGGGATGGCATTGATGACCTGATTATTGGCGCTCCTGGTGCCAGGAATAACGGAATTAGTTCTGGCTCTAGCTATGTAGTGTTTGGCAGTCGGGATGGTTTTAGCTCCACGCTTAACCTCTCTAGCTTGGATGGCAGCAATGGCTTCCGCCTTGATGGTGTCGCAGGTGATGTCTCCGGCTCCTCGGTCAGCGGTGCAGGGGATATTGATGGGGATGGCATTGATGACCTGATTATTGGTGCTTTTAGTGCTGATAATAACGGTCGTTCTTCTGGCTCCAGCTATGTGGTGTTTGGTAGCCAGGATGACTTTAGCCCTACACTTAATCTCTCTAGCTTGGATGGCAGTAATGGCTTCCGTCTTGATGGCGCTGCAGCAGGTGACGTCTCTGGCAATTCAGTGAGCGGTGCGGGAGATATTAATGGTGATGGCATTGATGACCTGATTATTGGCGCAAGGGATGCCGATAATAATGGCAGTCGTTCGGGTTCCAGCTATGTGGTGTTTGGCATGGTTAACCTTGATGGAACCAATCTTGACGATACCATCAATGGTACGCCAGGGAGCGATCGCATCAACGGATTCGGCGGTAATGACACCATTGCTGGCAATCTGGGGAATGATACCATCTTCGGCGGTGATGGGGATGATATATTGCGCGGTGACTTGAATCAACGCTCCCCCCAAGTTGATATTGGTGGCGATGATATCATTTTCGGCGGCGAGGGTAATGATCGCATTGGTGGTAAAGGTGGTAACGACCAACTCTTTGGTGAAGCCGGGGATGACCAAATCTGGGGAGATGATGGGGATGACATCCTACGCGGCGGTATCGGTAACGATACCCTAACTGGGGATGACTTCTCTGGCGGTAGCGGTAGCGATATCTTTGTTTTAGCCCTTAATGAGGGCACGGATACAATTGTTGACTTCCAAGATGGTAAAGATTTAATTGGTTTAGCCGATGGTCTCAGTTTTAGTCAGTTATCGATTACTCAAGATGGACAAAATACGCTCATTGGTTTTGAAGATGAGACGTTAGTAATTCTCAAGGGAGTGAACGCTAACCTCTTGAGTGAGGCTGATTTTACTGTTATTGGCTAAGTTTTCCTGACGCAGGTCGGTCATTTGTGTCAACTTAAGCAAAAACCTTTACTGCTTCTTGTGTCTAGCTTTTGGCTGAAACGGCTCCCCTCGCTATTAGCAGCTCCTTCCCGTCTCACAGTTAGAAACGAGGCGACAAAACGACTTCTGGGCACTTGCTAACTATGGGCTTTCAGCTTAAGTTGACACCAATGCTAACTACTCTATCGCGCTACGAATTAACTTGATACCTCTCAACCATTTACAGCACACCAAAATTATTGAGAATGATAAATGCGGTAGCGGCTGATATACATTTTCTCCAAGTCGGTTGTCGAGCTTTGCTAAGAGAATAATTTAAATAGGACTTCAATTACTTTCCCAGTAGTATTTTCCCGTTTTTCGTGCGGATACCCAGAATTACCCAAGCGTTAACTGCTGGTGTTGTTGAGAATCAGTGGATAGTTGCACATCAACATTCTCCGTCGATTTTTTCAACGTCGCTAACTGAGGAATGGTGGTGCGACTCATCTGGTAATACTCTGCATATCGCTCAATTCCGATACAGCAAACGCCTACAGCTTCGGCGGCGGCGACTGTCGAACCTGAACCCATAAAGGGATCAATTAAAATACCTTCGCCTAAGGGTAAAACAGCATGAACAACTTGGCGTAAAAACGACTGGGGTTTTAAACTAGGGTGATTCGCAATCTCCCGTTCTTGACGCGGAGTCCGTTCACTAAAAATAACATCATTAAATGGATTTCCGTCCGGTGTTCGTCGTAAGCCTCCCGTTTGAAATTCTCGCAAACAGTCACTCACTTTCATTCCTGATGGGATAGGTTTTCGCAGAATTCCCCACGGCTCATAACATCCTCTGGGCATAGATGATACATGAGGAAATTCCTGTTCAGCATTTTTCGGGCGATCGCCGCCGCGCAGTGTTCTCACTAAACGAATTAATTCACCGCGAAATTCTAACCCACCTTCAACGAGTGCCGAAAAAACTAATTGAGACAGAAAAGCATTACTGGCAACAAAGACATGACTCCCAGGACGTAATACCCGCACGACTAATTTTGACCACTCAATAAAGAAACATTTCAATGTGGTTCGTTCCTTCTGAGTCAGTGCGGTAAATCGTGGCAAAGGTGAACGTTGATGTCCATCATAAGACGGTGGAATTCTCCAAATTCCTCCTTTACCATTGCTTCTTTTCTTAATTTGCTCAATGTCATATTCTTTTACACCATAAGGTGGATCAGTTACGACTCCATGAATGCTATTTTCCGGTATCTGTGCCAACCAGTCGAAGCAGTCTGCATATAAAATGAAGGAGCCACCTATGGTTTCTGAATTGTAGTTGAACGCCAGGGAATGCATTATTTTACGTTCTTTAGTTATACATCAAGACTATGATAATTGTGGGATTGAGTCAACGTTTTGGCATTTCAATAATTACCCCACGCTGTAACTCATAGCGGCATTCAGAGATTTCTGGTAGCTGGGATGAATATACCCGCCAAGTTTAATCATCTAGACATTATACCGGATAACCAGCCTATTATAGAAAAGACTCTCTTGTAAGTTAAGGAGAAGCAATCATGCAAATCACGATCGAACTTCCTGACAACATCGCCAATCAACTACAACTACAACCTGCCAACATTTCCCACCGAATTTTAGAACTTATCGTGGCTGATAACTATCGCCAAGGACACATTGGAGCCGCCCAAGTGCGCCAGATGCTCAACTTCTCATCCCGGTGGGAAACTTATGAATTTCTAAAGCGTGAAAAAGCCTACTTGCCTTACACGGAAGACGACCTAGAGCAGGATTCACAAGCGATTCGCAATGTTTTATCCCAAGAATGATTATTGTCTCCAATACCTCCCCAATCAACTACCTCATCTTGATTGGTTACATCCATCTTTTGCCCGAATTATTTCAACAAATCATTATTCCCAAAACCGTTTACCGCGAATTGTCTGATGCATCTGCGCCCTCACCTGTCCAAAATTGGATTGCCACTCCACCTGATTGGCTCAAAATCCAGCCTGTCAACCAACCTTCGGATACAATTCTTGATCTACTCGATCCCGGAGAACGAGCCGCTATTATTCTAGCCCAAGAAATCAACGCAGATTTACTGTTACTTGATGATATGAAAGCAAGGCGTACCGCGACAGAAAGAGGGTTTGCCATTACGGGTATCTTAGGAATTCTAGATCAAGCAGCAACGATGAAATTGATCGATCTACCTGTTGCTGTTCAAAGCCTTCAGAATACATCTTTTTGGGCTTCCGACAACTTGTTTCAAAAGTTGTTAGATAAGCACTCCTATTTTTGAGAGAAAAAGCTTTATAAAAAGAGCGAGGCATTGGGAGAACTTGAGTTTAAACGATAAACTATATGTCACTTTACGTTATTTAATCACACATTAAGACTATTAGGATTGTGGGATTGAGTCAAGATTCGGCTATCTCTACTCGCCAAATCGGGTGATGGCGATCATAATTGTTGAGTAATATAAAGAAAAAGCTAAAATGGGGAACCGTACCCCGGCAACTATTTTTTTGTAAACACTTGAACGAGAGGGAGATTCTAGCCTTGTCTGTGGAAACAATTGAAAAGCGTTCAACATCAACTGTTCGGAAACCCGCACCTCGCTATCGTGTTTTGCTCCACAATGATGATTTCAACCCGATGGAATATGTGGTGCAAGCCTTGATACAGACGGTGCCAAGTTTGACTCAGCCGCAAGCGGTCAATATTATGATGGAAGCCCACAACTCAGGAATTGCTCTAGTCATCACCTGCGCTTTGGAACATGCAGAGTTCTATTGTGAAACGTTGAAGAATCACGGCTTAACCAGTACGATTGAACCGGATGAATAGGGAGACGTAAGTCCTGAACATTTTAAGACAAAACCTCCCGAAATTAGCTCAATACCCAGCACCTGTGCGGCTGGGTTTGTTTGTTTTTACCCTAGGACTATTTTGGTTACCCTTAGCTGCGCCAATCTACCTTTTGCTTGATGACTCAAACCTCGTCACTATTCTAACGATGGCGTTATTGTTTGGGGAATTTTTAGGGCTACTACAAGTTTGGGGACGCTTTGTTTATGGAGAACCTCAACTGTTAAAGCAGTATGGGTTATACATCTCTCGGCGCAATGGAATAGACTGGCTCAATGGATTAAGTATTGGTTTATTATTTACCTTAAGTTTGTTTGCGTTAGAGGGGGGATTAGGATGGCTAACGTTTCAACCTCCTCCAGAACAATTGGGGCGGATTATTTTAGAAGGATTGGTTAGCGCTTTGGGTATTGGCTTGGCTGAGGAGTTAGTCTTTCGGGGTTGGTTATTAGATGAGTTGGAGCGAGACTATTCTCATAAACTATCTCTTTGGGCAGATGCGCTAATTTTTGCCACACTGCATTTTCTCAAACCCCTCGGAGAAATTATTCGCACGTTACCAGGATTTCCAGGATTAGTGCTGTTGGGATTAACTTTAGTTTGGGCAAAACGAGGACAAGGGCGTTTGGGTTTACCCATTGGGTTACATGCGGGGTTAGTTTGGGGCTATTACATAATTAATGTGGGACAACTGGTGCAGTATTCGGGTCAAGTGTCTCCTTGGATAACCGGAGTAGATAGTAACCCGATCGCGGGAGTCATGGGGTTAGCCTTCTTGATGGTGCTGGCTTTGTGGATCAGGGCGCGGGCTGTGAATTAAGCGATCGCGCCCTAGCGCCCCAGTTGCTCCTATTCTATGCCCGTCCGTTAATCTTCATCTAGATCATCATCTTCCTCGTCATCATAGTCATTATCATCAGCACCCATCAATTCAGTGATTTCCTCTTCATCATCACCGCTCTCCTTCTCGCTCGGATCACGCGCCAGCAGACGATTCGTTGATTCTAACCACTCTAAAACTGAGGTTTCACGGGGAACGGAAATGACTGGAGCCAGTTGCTCACGAGATTCTTCACGCAAAGAAGGATTATACATAATAAATTTCAGTAAGTTGATAAAAATGATACCATATTTAACGGTGGATTGTCAGGACTACAGATGGTTAGCAAAGCCACGTTATTAGAAGCGATCGCGGGAAAAAATCGGGGGTTATTGGCAACGGACACTGAAAAAACAGCGATTTTGGCAGCCGTTGCCCAATTAGAAGACCGCAACCCTACGCCACGTCCACTGGAAGCGCAGGAGTTGCTGGAAGGGAACTGGCGATTACTCTACACAACCAGTAGCGATTTGTTAAACCTGGGTCGGTTTCCCTTGTGGCAATTGGGTCAAATTTACCAATGTGTTCGCACCGCCGACGCTAAAATTTATAACATTGCCGAGGTTTCCAGTTTGCCTTACTTAGAGGGAATTATCAGTGTAGGAGCGCGGTTTGAACCCGTTTCCCAACGCCGCGTTAATGTCAATTTTGATCGGTCGGTTGTCGGATTAAAACGCTTAATTGACTATAAATCTCCGACTAACTTTATCCAGCAAATTGAAACGGGTAAGAAATTTAAGGCGCTTGATTTTAATATTGAAAGTCGAGAGCAACGGGGCTGGTTGGAGATTACCTATCTCGACGAAAATCTGCGGATTGGACGAGGGAATAAAGATAGTGTATTTGTCCTTAGCAAACCATGAATGCTCAAAGTACAGCGGTTTCCCTAACTCGCTTATCCCAAGGACAACTCAATCTGTTAGAAACCTGTCCGCGTAAATTTCAACATATCTATGTAGATCAGTTCGGAAGTCCTGTTTCACCGGATCAACAAGAACGTCTGACATGGGGAAGTTACTTTCACCTGTTGATGCAACAACGAGAACTCGGATTACCGATAGACTCGTTGCTGAAGGATAATCCCCAACTCAATCATTGGGTTACGGCGCTCATGGATGCAGCACCAGAGGTATTTGCCCGTCATGCTCAAACCTTTCGGGATGCTGAACATTGTCGCACGGTAACGATGCAAGGCTACTTACTAACGGTTATTTACGACTTATTTATTGAAGACGAAAAAAGCGCCCAAATTCTCGACTGGAAAACGTATCCTCTACCGACAAATCGTCATCGGTTAGCCAAAGACTGGCAAACTCGTTTATACCGATATGTTTTGCTTCAAACCAGTGATTATTTGCCTGAGCAAATTTCTATGACGTACTGGTTTGTTAAATCTCAACCCCGTCCCCAATGTCTTACGTTTGCCTATGATAGAGTACAACATGAGAAAACGAGAGCGGATTTAACTGAGTTGCTGACTCGGCTATCCGGATGGTTACACCGCTATCAAAATGATCATATCCCGTTTCCCCAAGTTCCCATATCAACGGGTAAATGCGGTAACTGTAGCTTTGCGGTGCGCTGTCAGCGAACTGGGGAAAGTGCGGTTAGCCAAGATAATTTATTACCCAATTTGACTGATATTGAGGAAGTATCAATTTAAAGAGAACAGGGAACAGGGAATAGGCAATAGGCAATAGGCAATAGGCAATAGGCAATAGGCAATAGGCAATAGGCAACACCTCGACCCTTCGACAGGACTTCGGCGTGAGCGCGGCAACTGAGCCTGTCGAAGTTCAGTCGAACGCTTCGCTCAGTAACACGCTCGGTGTGTCTTATGCAATAGAAATTTTGTCTCCCATCTCCTCTGCTGCACCCGCGCACCTTAGCACCTCCGCCCCCATGCACCCCGACTGGTGATTCCGGATAATCATTCGTTTATGAGTAGGTATAAACATAAAGCCCCCTAACTTGACGAAGTATTGGGAGTGGAAGACTAGCAAACGAACGAGGATCTAATGGTGCAAGATCTAATGAGTTAAACGATTGTAATCACTCTGTTGAAGAAAAAAACAAGTATTTCATCTTGTACAAATAATTATTAAACCAGGCTTCAGCTTCTACCTGTTTGCATCCAGCTCTAATTTTTATAGATGCTGGAATAAACCTGTTTGTAAATCGGTAAGGGTTATAACTTCAATGATTACAACCAATATTTGGCTGGTCTTTAGTGTTTACCTGATTTATGCGTTAATTAGCATCCCCCTCTTTTTTATAACATCGGGCGGATGGATGTCAATTTTCTTCTACATTGCGTTTGCCGGATTGTTTTACACCACAACTACAATCTTTTTGTTTTTTAGTGCGACGGCTAGAACAGCCAAAAGGCGAACCAAGGTAAAAATTAAAGGAAGTTTTTTGCCCAAGATAATTGGATTACAAACGTTTGTAATTCTCTTCAACTATGGAACTTGTGGAGATACGATATGCTATCAAGGTTTTTTGCCTAACCTTTTGGAAGAAGCGAGTTTTCCGGTGATTTTTACACCCCCCTTTATTGTCGTTTTACTTGCTCTTTTGTTGTATTTGGCGTTTTTGTCGATGTTTTTATTAGATGTCGCTTAAGGACTTTGGGAACGCTAGAAGGAAAATTAAAGTATAATTAGACTCTGAAGGTCATCGCCAGACAAGACGCAATGAAACGAGGAATCGGACAGTTAACGAATAGCATACTGTCTTTATTCCTAAAATCAAACTGTCCATTATGCGATCGCGCCACGGATGCTGAATTGTGTCAATACTGTCAGCGTCAGTTACAGCGCTGTCAACTGAAGCATCCGAGTCAATTTTGGCAAGGGGATTTACCCGTCTTTGTCTGGGGACATTATGGCGATACTCTTAAACGGGCGATCGCGGCGCTAAAATATGAGAATCATCCCCAGTTAGCCCGTCCTTTGGGATTCTGGTTGGGGGAGGCGTGGCTAAAATCGACGGCGGCGCAGCAGAGGAAAAAGTTAACGGTGATTCCGATTCCGATTCACCCCAGCAAACGCCAACAACGGGGATTTAATCAAGCTGAACTCCTTGCCAAGAGTTTTTGTCAATTTACAGGGTATCAGTATCAGCCCCACGGTTTAGAACGGGTTCGGGAAACTGAAGCCCAATTTGGCTTATCTGCAAAAGAGCGATCGCAAAATCTTACGGAAGCGTTTGCTGTGGGTAAGTGCTTTGGCAAACGTTCACATCATTCACCCGTACTGATTTTAGACGATATTTACACCACAGGCGCAACCGCCCGTTCTGCCACAGAAGTGTTACGCCAGCAAGGAATCGCCGTGTATGGTATTCTTGCGATCGCCTCGTCTAAACAGGGACGATAGACGAGATGGGGAAGATGGGTTTGTAGTAGGCACTTTAGTGCCAGAAGCGCTAAAGCTCAATTCCTCACGACTCTTCCTATTGTAGGCTCTCGCGCACTGCCGAAGGCAATCGCCAGACTTTTTGAAGAGCCACATATACATATAGTAGGGGCACGGCAATGCCGTGCCCCTACAGGTAGCTTTTGTAACAAAGCCTTGACGCTGGAGTATCCATCCTTCAATGTGCTAAGATAATCCAAATTAAACCGAAAACTCTTAGCGCCACTCAAAGCTGTTACCGCAGCTCTGAGCAGCTAACCCCCAAACTGACCAGACCAGTCTGGAAGCTAGAAGAAATAGTAACACTCCTCTAGCCACTCCGACTTCTTATGGCAACTTGTGCGGGGTGGCTAAGATTTTGGGTCAATTGATTTAGGGTTGAGGATTTGGGCGTTTTTCCAGGCAAAAAAGCCGAGATTGCCAGAAATCCAACATCAACTGTCCTAAATCAAGCCAACGCTACCGCTCATGCCCAAATTAGGAGTGATTTACCATGTCTCGGAACTTAATCACGGCTGGAATAATTGATCCTCGCCAATTTTCTCTGGACGAAGTACGCCATCAAGTCGCTACATTTCTTAACATTCCCCTCCAGCAAATCGATCGCGTCGAATGCTGGCATCACCAAATCTGGGTCAAGCTAGTGGAATCCCGTGCTATCTTTGTCAGTTATCGCAACTTGCCCCTTTGGATTGAGGCGGGATTAGCCGCGATTGGGCGCTGTACCTCTCGTTCCCAGTTGGATGAATTAGGGGAAATCTTCCGCCGTGAACGTGACTGGTATGATCAGCATGAGCAACCAGAAGCCGTGCAACCCTGGCGTCAGGCGTGGGCGCAACAGGCTGAATCCCTGAGAAACGAGGAAGAACGCCTCAAACCCATTCGTACCCATCAGCAAGCCGGACAGGATTGGTATGGGGCTTGGAAACGGGTACTCTACTGTTGCCGAGATTTTAACCGACTTCAGGGATTAGTCGGGGAAATCAATCAACAAAGTCAGGAGTTTCAGGATTTACCTGAGATTATGCAAAAAATGCAGCAATTGTGGCATCAGCGCTGGCAAGATCTATCGAGTGCGATCGCCTAAACCGTAGGGGCTTGGTTACCAAGCCCGTACCAAGCCTACGGGGGGTGTGACTACATATAGGGTGTAGTTGGATGATGTATCCTTATATGTGGGGTAGCCAGGGTCAATCTGGATGCATCGGGAATGCTATTAGACCCGTCAGCTTACCATGGATGTGAGCGATCGCACCCCTTAACGGAATCCTTATCTCTCTTTGTCCTATGTCCTTCGTCGGTCTACATATTCACAGTGACTACAGCTTACTTGATGGCGCGTCCCAGCTACCGCAACTGGTGGATCGGGCGGTGGAATTAGGAATGAGTGCGATCGCACTGACGGATCATGGGGTAATGTATGGCGCGATCGAGTTGATTAAAGTCTGTCGGGGGAAAGGGATTAAGCCGATTATCGGCAATGAGATGTATGTGATTAATGGGGATATTCAAGATAAGACGAAGAAGAAACAGCGCAAATACCATCAAGTTGTCTTGGCGAAAAATACCCAAGGCTATAAAAATTTAGTTAAACTGACGACAATTTCTCATCTGAAAGGAATCCAAGGAACAGGAATTTTTCAGCGTCCTTGTATTAATAAAGAATTCCTCCAACAGTACCGTGATGGATTAATCGTCACCAGTGGTTGTTTGGGCGGAGAAGTCCCCCAAGCGATTCTCAAGGGTGACGTGCAAAAGGCACGAGAGCTTGCCCAATGGTATAAAGAGGTTTTTGGTGACGATTATTATCTAGAAATTCAAGATCATGGGTCAATTGAAGACCGGATTGTTAACGTAGAAATTGTGAAAATTGCCCGTGAGTTAGAGATTAAAATCGTCGCCACCAATGATTCTCATTTTATCTCCTGTTACGATGTCGAAGCCCACGACGCCTTACTCTGCATTCAAATAGGGAAATTAATTTCAGAAGAGAAGCGGATGCGCTACTCCGGAACCGAGTATCTCAAGTCCGCCGAGGAGATGGCACAGCTATTTCGGGATCATTTGCCCGATGAGGTGATCCAAGAGGCGATCGCGAATACATTAGAAGTCGCGGATAAGGTCAAACGCTACGACATTATGGGGGAACCACGCATCCCCAATTATCCCGTTCCCAAAGGTCACAGTGCTGATAGTTACTTAGAAGAAGTTACTTGGGATGGATTATTGGAGCGCATGGGATGTCGTTCTCGCAGTGACATCGATCTCGTCTATAAAGAACGGCTGGAATATGAGCTGAAAATGATGCAGCAGATGGGATTTTCCACCTACTTTTTAGTCGTATGGGATTATATTAAATATGCCAGAGATCAGAAGATTCCTGTCGGTCCAGGACGAGGTTCGGCGGCGGGTTCTTTAGTTGCCTATTCTCTGAAAATTACTAATATTGATCCGGTGCATCATGGGCTTTTATTTGAGCGCTTTCTCAATCCGGAACGAAAATCTATGCCTGATATTGATACAGATTTCTGTATTGAACGCCGGGATGAGGTCATTGAATATGTCACCCACAAATATGGGGCAGATCGGGTGGCACAAATTATTACATTTAACCGGATGACATCAAAGGCAGTATTAAAAGATGTCGCCAGGGTTTTGAATATTCCCTATGGGGAATCAGATCGGATGGCAAAAATGATTCCGGTTTCACGGGGAAAACCCACTAAGTTAAAGGTAATGATTTCTGAGAAAACGCCTACACCAGAGTTTAGAGATGCTTACTTAAATAACCCCGAAGTGCAGCGCTGGCTGGATATGGCAATCCGGATTGAGGGTACTAATAAAACCTTTGGCGTTCACGCGGCGGGGGTGGTAATTTCGTCCGAACCCTTAGATGAAATTGTTCCCTTGCAGGTGAATAATGAGGGAGCGGTGATTACTCAGTATTTTATGGAGGACTTAGAATCCCTCGGACTCTTGAAAATGGATTTTCTAGGTCTGAAAAATTTAACCACGATTCAGAAAACGGCGGAATTGATTCGCCAACATCAAAATATAACGTTAGATCTGGATCAGTTACCCCTGGATGAACGTAAGGCGTTTGAGATTGTGGCAAAAGGGGAAATCAAGAAAATACCTGATGACATAAAACAGACTTATACGGTTTTAGAGAAGGGCGAGTTAGAGGGAATTTTTCAATTAGAATCGTCGGGGATGCGCCAGGTGGTGCGGGAGTTGAAACCGTCGAGTATCGAAGATATTTCTTCGATTTTGGCATTGTATCGTCCGGGACCTTTGGATGCAGGTCTGATTCCTAAGTTTATTAATCGGAAACATGGAAAAGAAAAGGTTGAGTATCAACATCCGCTATTAGAGCCAATTTTAAAAGAAACTTATGGGACGCTTTGTTATCAAGAGCAGATCATGAAAATGGCTCAGGATTTGGCGGGGTATTCCCTGGGTCAAGCGGATTTGCTACGCCGATGTCTGAGTGGTTCAACGGAGATTATTGATGCAGAAACGGGGCGTTTAGTGTCTCTCAAAGACATTGCATCCAAACCTGAGTATTGGTTGGGACGAGAGGTGTTGTCTCTGGATCAGGTAACGCAAAAGATTACTCAGCAACCGATTAGTGAAATTCACCCGAACGGCGTGCGAGATGTTTGGGAAATCATCACGAAAACCAATCGTAAAATTAAAGCGACAGCGGATCATCGTTTCTATTCACTATTAGGATGGCAGCCTCTGGATCAGTTTAAGGTTGGTAGTCGGATTGGACTAGCTAAGATATTACCACTGACTACCGAGAGTGATATATCAGATGCTCAAATTAAGCTAACTGCTTATCTAATAGGTGATGGTCATCTTTCGACAAAGAGTCCTTATCGAGTCCAGAATTTTGCCACGGCTTTGCAGGATAAAGCACTGATGGCAATTGCGGAATCCGATGTATTCTGGGATGAAATTGTCTCGATTGAATATGTTGGTCAAGAGGAGGTTTTCGACTTAAGTATTTCCCAGACCCATAACTTGATTGCCAATGATTTTATTGCTCATAACTGTATGGGTAAAAAGAAAGTGGCAGAAATGGAGAAACATCGAGAGATTTTTATCGATGGGGCGGCAAAAAATGGTGTAGCAAAACGGATTGCGGAAGAGTTATTCGAGCAGATGATCCTATTTGCTGAATACTGCTTGAGTTATGATACACAGATTCTCACGGTTGAATATGGTGCTGTGGCGATTGGGGAAATTGTCGAAAAGCAGATTGAGTGTACGGTTTATAGTGTGGATGAGAATGGTTATGTTTACACGCAACCCATTGCACAATGGCATAATCGCGGTGAACAAGAGGTGTTTGAATATCTGTTAGAGGATGGTGCTACGATTCGGGCGACAAAAGACCATAAGTTTATGACAGATGAGGATCAAATGTTACCGATTGATCAGATATTTGAGCAAGGCTTGGAGTTGAAGCAGGTGGAGGTATTGCAACCTGTTTTTTAAGAGAGGGAAGCCGCAGCATTAACCAGCCTTAGGTTGATAGTCCATTTACAGGGGGAAGGGCTGTATTAACACACCATGCTACCGTTAAGGGCTTAGATTACCTTAGCCGCAACTGTAGCTTTTTAACTATTGTTTCTTTCTACGGAAGACCCGGACAAACCTAGCAGAGTATATCTGGCTCTGGTTTTGAGGATTGTCTATTGATGGACTTGTGCTAGCAAACGGTCTAGCCAGTAGGGTGGGTTAGGCGGGGGTTTAATCAAGACAATAACCCTTCAATAAAGTATCCGCCGTAACCCACCAATGTCTTGAGCAATGATGCATTATGAATGGTGCGTTACGCTTCGCTCTCCTCACGATGGCGTCGGGTTCTTCCAGACTTAGTGTGCTAAACTATCAGCTTTCAGAGTTTATAACGCTTACCAAATAAGGACTGTAGCGCCTGATTCCATTAAAACGACTTGAAATATGGGAAGAAATGCCTAAAGCTCTTACTATTCAATGTTCGGACTAATCAAACTAACAATTTAGCACCCTAAGTACAGAAGACCCCGGTTTTACCCGGTGCTAAATTGCTAAAACACTTGGATCGTAGGGGTTTATGTCCCTGCAGTACCCCTGAACGGGGGGACTTCAGTTTAAAGATTATGTGAAGATTAAGGACTAGGTTAGTAAAGATTCTGTAAAGATGATGCTTTAATTTAAATTCATGTTAGAGTCATCTGTATTCTATTTATGCGAGAAGCGAGGTTGGGGTAAAAAATGCTATTGGGAAAAACTGATAATGATGACAATACATTAATCGTTCCCTTCAATGTTATTACACCTAACCTAGAAGTATCAGCAGCGCAAGTCACTGATGGTGATGGGAATCCGGTAACATCGGTAGCTGCCGATGAAAGAGTAACTCTGTCTTGGACAGTATTAAATAGTAGTACCACGGCAACGGCAGGAGCCAATTGGTGGGATAGAGTCTATATTTCCCAAGATACAACCCTTGATAGT